>JBATYU010000182.1:0-6870 GCA_049674245.1 Bradyrhizobium sp.
CGACCAGGATGCGGCTGGCGTTGGGCGAGAGCTGCAGGCCGGCGCCCGCTTCCTCGAGCCGCTCCGCCTTTTCCAGCACGACGACGCGAAAACCCCTGGCCGCGAGCGCCAGCGACGCCGTCAGTCCCCCGATCCCGGCACCAACGACGAAGATCGTGCGCGAGGCCGCCACCTTAAGCGTCAGGCGACCTTGTCTTTCAGCACGCATTCCGGCGGGCGGGCTTCCCCTGCGCCGAGGTCGGCCGCAAAACGGTACAGCGTCGAGCAATAGGGGCAGATGATCTCGTTGTCGTTGCCGAGATCGAGGAACACATGCGGGTGATCGAACGGCGGATTGGCGCCCACGCACATGAACTCCTGCGAGCCGATCTCGATGACGGGAACTCCGGCATCGTTGTGGAAGTGCGGAACGGCATTGTCGGACATCGCAGTCACCTTGGGTGGCACTGGTGGCGGACGCAAATCAAACTCGCGCGGCAATTTGAATGCCGCGCACCATACTGGCGGGTACAGCTGATGGCTACTACGGCTTGTCTGAGGTTCGCACCGCCCCACGCGCATTTGCTCATGCAAATTCGACACAATCTTGTCGTCCCAGAGAAGCCCTTCTTTCGTCGGGGCTGTTGTGTCGCAAAAGCGGCACACTATGTTCATGTTCTCTGGGGGTGACGGAGACATCTGGTTGTTCGGGATGAAACGACGGCGGCTCGGTTTGGCCCTGGGCGGCATGGTGGTCAGCGCCGCCGTGTTTGCAGCACTTTGGCCGCAGGCGCGCGAGGCAGGCGCTATTCTCTCGGCGCAGGACGATCCCGCCGAGCTTTCCGATGTTCGAATCAATTCTGCTGTGCGGAACAACCAGGCTGTCGTTGCGCAAAATATCGAGGCCGCGCTTGCCGCCAATGATGCCGATCTTGCCAACAGCCTTGTCGAGCTCGCCCGAGACAAGAACATCCCGCTGACGGATGAATTGTCGCGGCGGGTCACTGAAGCCGTCGCGGAACAAAATTCGTCGTCGCATTTCGTCAAGCGCTTCGCTACCGGATTGGTCACGGGCAACACCGATGATGTCGCGAGCCTGTCGGGTACCGTTGCCGGCGATCTCTTCGTGTTCGGCGACATCCGCGACGTGGTGCGCGAAGGCAAGCACCTCGCGATGGGTGAGGACACCGACCGCCTGGTGCTGGGCCTTGCCACCGCCGGCCTTGCGGTGACCGCGGCAACCTATGTCTCGGTCGGTGGCGTAGGGCCGGTGCGCGTCGGCCTTACGCTGGTCAAGGACGCGCGCAAGGTCGGGCGACTAGGCGAGGGGCTCGCCGAATGGACCGGTCGCTCAGTGCGCCAGATCGTCGACGGGCCGGTGCTTGAAAACGCCGTCGGATCGGCGTCCGTGCTGCGGCCGGGCAAGAGTGTCAGCGCGATCAGGGCCGCCTTCCGCGCGGAGAAGGCCGGCGGACTTGTCCGGCTTGCCAAGGACGTCGGGCGCGTCGGTGAGAGGGCGGGTATCCGTGCGGCCCAAGACACGCTGAGAATCGCCGAAAATCCAAAAGACGTCGCGCGCGCCGCGCGGCTCGCCGAATCGAAGGGCGGCCAAACCCGTGCGATCCTGAAAATACTCGGCCGCGGGGCGCTCCTGCTGGCAGCCGGTGCCTTCAATCTGACGCTCTGGCTGTTCGGCGCGCTGATGGCGTTGTTCGGCTTTCTGTCCTCGATCAAGGCCACCACCGAGCGGCTCACCCAATCTTGGCTCGATCGCAGGAAAGCCAGAAGGCTGCGCAAGCAGATGGCGGCTGCTTCACTGGCGGTTGCCGCCGCTCGCGGCTAGGTTTCGCAAATAACCGCCGCGACCTTCCCCCCAAAACACGGAAACGAGCGATGCCGAGCTTCAAGAACGGCGCTGTTGAAATCGCCTATCTCGATGAGGGCGAGGGAGAGCCGATCGTGCTGGTGCACGGCTTTGCATCCACCAAGAATGTGAACTGGGTGTACCCGACCTGGGTCTCCGAATTGAAGAAAAGCGGCCGCCGCGTCATCGCGCTCGACAATCGCGGCCATGGCGATTCGACAAAACTCTACGATGCCGCGCAGTATTCCATTCCCCTCATGGCCGGCGATGTCACCGCGCTGATGGACCACCTCGAGATCGCGCGTGCCGACGTCATGGGCTATTCGCTGGGATCGCGGATGACCGCTTGCCTCGCCCTGAAGGCGCCGCAACGGCTGCGTTCGGCGATCCTCGGCGGCATCGGCATTGGGCTGATCGAGGGCGGCGGCCCCGGCGAGAATGTCGCCGCAGCGCTTGAAGCGGCCTCGCTCGACGAGGTCACCGATCCGGTGGGACGGACGTTTCGGGCGTTTGCCGACCAGACCCGCTCCGACCGCCTGGCGCTCGCGGCCTGCCTGCGCGGCTCCCGGACCTTGATGACGAAACAGGAAGCCGCCGGCATTGCCGTGCCGGTGCTGATCGCGGTCGGCACGGCAGATGAGATCGCGGGCTCGGCCGCAGCACTCGGAAAAATCATTCCGGGTTCGGAGGTGCTCGATATTCCCGATCGCGACCACATGCGCGCGGTTGGCGACAAGGTCTACAAGGCAGGCGTGCCGGATTTTCTCTCACGGCGAAAGTGAGAGATCGTCCGGTTCGTCCTCCCGGCCAAGATATCTTGCCGCTGATATCAGCACCGTCAACGCTGCGATCCGATCCGGCTGCGCAGGAAGAACCGCGCAAATCCAGCCGAGGCAGCAGAGGCCGAGCACACCCCGGCGTAGCGTTATCGGTCGCTGCGGCGAAGGCGGTAAAGCCGAACAGCGCGAGCTTTTCAAACTCGGAAACCTTGTCGCCATGCGCTATCAGCACAAACGGCGACAGCATCGACCGGCCGGCGAAAATGTCCGTCAATAGCGTGCTGGCAAGCCGTGGCGGCGCCGTAGTCAGCGCGAGCATGAAGAGAATGATATTCTCTCACGTAGGTCATGAAATCTGCTCATGCGCGAGGCGAGCCGCTTGATTTTCTGCAATGTTTGACCACGTTGTTGTGCCAACAGCGCTCCGTCGAGGAAGCGTTCACCCTTGCGGGAGGCTGTTAGGACTCTGTCTCATCGCCGTGCTATAAAGCTCGACCAAAGTGTTCTCGGGAGCGGCCCAATGGCGATACATCAAATCAATCCGCAGGGTGGAAGACTGGCGGCGCTCGATCCGATCTGGGATCGCGTGCGCGTTGAGGCCGAAGACATCGTTCGCCGCGAGCCGGAGCTTGCTACCTTTATCTATTCGACGGTGCTGCATCACGACCGTCTCGAGGACTCGGTGACCCATCGTCTGGCCGATCGTCTCGACCATTCGGCGCTGTCGGGTGATTTGATCCGTCAGACCTATGATGAGGCGCTGCGCGAGGAGCCCGACCTCGGCAACGTGTTTCGCGCCGACCTCGTGGCGGTCTACGACCGCGATCCCGCCACCTCGCGCTTCATAGATCCCTTGCTTTACTTCAAGGGTTTTCACGCGCTCCAAACCCACCGCTTGGCGCACTGGCTCTACCAAAAGGGCCGCAAGGATTTCGCCTACTATCTGCAGAGCCGTTCGTCGGCGGTGTTCCAGACCGATATCAATCCGGCAGCCAGGATCGGCCGCGGCATCTTCCTTGACCATGCCACCGGCTTCGTCTGCGGTGAAACCGCCGTCATCGATGACGACGTTTCGATTTTGCACGGCGTCACCCTCGGCGGCACCGGTAAGGAGAATGAGGACCGCCACCCCAAGATCCGCCACGGCGTCATGATCGGGGCGGGCGCAAAAATCCTCGGCAATATCGAGGTCGGCCATTGCGCCCGCATCGCCGCCGGCTCCGTGGTGGTGAAGGACGTGCCGCACAATGTCACGGTGGCCGGGGTTCCGGCCAAGATCGTCGGCGAGGCCGGCTGTGCGGAGCCGTCACGCACCATGGATCAGATGATCAACGCGATCGGGCTTTGATTTTCCACACGTTCCGGCGCTCGAGACGTAGCGTTTTCGAGCAGCTTGCCCCGCACTTGATGCGGGGTGGATACCGGTTCGCGTGAAGAAAACGCGTCAAAATAAGAAGCCGTGCGTCGGTTCTGCTTCAAACAGAACCGAAAAGGCTCTGGCGGTCTGCGCCGTCTCGTCCTAAAAACCTCCCGGAAAACCCTTGATCCGATTGGAGACCGCCGTGGACGTTCAGGAAGTCAGGAAACTCGACGCCTATCTCAAGCGCCTGTTCGGCAATCCCAAGATCCGCGTTGTGCCGCGGCCGAAAAAGGACGACTCGGCCGAGGTCTATATTGGTGAGGAATTCATCGGCGTCTTGTTCGTCGACGATGAAGACGACGACCGCTCGTTCCAGTTCCAGATGGCGATCCTCGAAGACGACCTGGTCGAATAAATTACCTCGGCCCGTGGAGCTGCAGCGTCAGGTGGTCCATCGCATTGGCAACGTCGCGCCAGTGCGCGAGCCAACTCCGTGGAAAGCGAAATGTCAGGTCGGCTTCGTCGATGCGGCGTTCGCTCAGGCACATCCCCGGAGTGGCGGCGTCGCGGGTGCAGCGCGCGGTGAGGCCGGGCGAGTTGGCGAAAAACAGGTCCTCGCTGCCATAGGGCGTGTTGTCGCGAAACGCCCGCATCGTCAGCCCGTCCTGGCCCGGCGTTGAGGCCTGCTCGAGATAGCGCGGATAGATCGTGCGCACCCGGACGTCGGGCGCCAGCGAATCGCGATGCGCCGATATCGACAGGAAAATGCGGTCGATCGGCTGCATCGCTTCTTCCACCGCATCGGCGCTGACTTGCTTTGCCGCCTCCGGCGGCTCGAGCGAGGGGAAGGCGAAGGAAAGATCGATGCGTTCCTGCGGCCCGGTGTGGCGCTGGATCTGCATGCGGATCGCCGCGGGCGGCACGTTGAACAGGGTGCCTCCGATGCTCACCGGCAGCCGTTCCGGGCTGCTTGAACTTTCCGTCCCCCAGGTCGGCCACAACAGATAGGCGACGAGCGCTATGGCCCCGGCGGTGACCGCGCCCGTCACCATGATCGGGATCATATAGCCGCGGCCGTGCCAATCGCGTGCGCTTGACCGGGAGAGCGAAAACACGGCCATGAACGAAGCAGCACGAGGGGGCGTCCATCGAATCACCTCGCGAATATGCCATGCGGCGCTGGCTTTCGGAGTGGTTTTCCCGCGGGCCGGCGCCGGCTGTGCCCTGCGCCCGTGCTAACCACCCGAGGGCGTTAACCTTTCCTTAGGGATGTTGTGGCGGCGGGAGCTCGATTTTGCGAAGGAATGGGCGTCTGTTGAGTAACGGAAAGCCTTAAGATGTCGCCCGATGAGTTGAATTCCCTGTTCGCCCTTTGCATTGGATTTGCGTTCGCGGGCGCGCTGGCAAGTGGATATCAGGCCTTCGCAAGCCGTCCGGC
This sequence comes from Bradyrhizobium sp., assembly GCA_049674245.1. Lineage (GTDB taxonomy): Bacteria > Pseudomonadota > Alphaproteobacteria > Rhizobiales > Xanthobacteraceae > Bradyrhizobium. Next base: position 5,421 of record JBATYU010000182.1, read on the forward strand.
AGGTTTCGGACTGTTGCAGGAAGGCGTGGCGCCCAAGGCTTTCGCGGCCGTACCGTTTCTGGTGTTCGCGGCGCCCTTCATCATCATGCGTAACACGCTGCTCGGCGCGGGGGTCGAACGCCGCCGCTTCGAATTCGTAATGATGGCGACCGTGATCGCCGGCTTCTGGAGCATGATGTCGGGCACGTTCTTCCTGATGACGCTGCGCGCGGCCGGACTGCTGGCCTAGGGAAAGCCCCTATGTCAATGTCTCCGCGAACGGAGACTTGAGATGGCGATCTATGAGCTGGACGGGCAGGCGCCCGAACTCCCCGCAAGCGGCAACTATTTCATCGCCGAAACCGCTGTTGTCATCGGTAAGGTGCGCTTGCTGAACTCGGCCAGCGTCTGGTTCGGCGCGGTGCTGCGCGGCGATAATGAGTGGATCGAGATCGGCGAGGGCTCGAACATCCAGGACAATGCAACCTGCCACACCGATCTGGGTTTTCCGCTGACGATCGGAAAAGATTGCACGGTCGGCCACAACGTGATCCTGCACGGCTGCACGTTGGAGGACGGCGCCTTGGTCGGAATGGGCTCGATCGTCATGAACGGCGCACGGATCGGCCGTGGCAGCATCGTCGGCGCGGGATCTGTGATCACCGAGGGAAAGCAATTTGACGAATATTCGCTTGTTGTCGGCGCGCCGGCGCGTGTCATCCGTACCCTCGATCCCGCGCAGGTCGAGAAGATGGGAAGCAACGCCGGATTCTACCAATTGAACGGGCCGCGTTACAAGAAAGGGCTGAAGAAGATCGGCTGACGCCGCGTCAGCGTGGTTTCCGGGTCGGACTTTCCCGTGCACCGCCCTTGGCCGGCTGTTTGCTAAGCACGGCACTTTTGCGAAGCGCGTCCTTCAGGTCGACGGGGATGCCGTGTTTCCTCAGGAGATCGGCGAACGCCTCATCCGCCAGCTCCTGGATGGTCGCCATCCTGTCGCGGGCCAGTTGCTTGAGCTTGTCGAACGTATCGTCGTCGAAGCCGATCAATTTGCGCACGGGCGGTCTCCCAAGGGATATCCGTATCAATGACGGTTGATGGAAACGGCGGGTGAAGTTCGTTACACCACCTGACCGGCCTAAAAACCAGCGGCGAGGCGACGATCACGGCGGAAGAAAGGATCGATGGCATGCTGACGTCCATTTGTCGCCGGCTGCTGGCGAAATGGGATCGCGGAGAATTGAGCGAAGTTCTCCCTCCGCGTGTCCAAATCCCGACCTACACTCGCAACGTTATCGCTCCGAAAGCGTCATTATGTCCGGGAGCGATTGGATGGAGGGACAGCTCATGATGTTGCGCAAAACGATGATCGCCTTATTGGCGACGGCAGCCGTTTCGATGCTTGTGCCCGGCGTCGCCGCGGCGCGAGGTGGCCATGGCGGCGGCGGCGGCTTCGGCGGCGGTGGTGGCT
>JBATYU010000183.1:0-9280 GCA_049674245.1 Bradyrhizobium sp.
GCGGCGATCGTTCACCCTGTTGCTACCATTTTTGCTACCCAAACCCTTACGGAGGAAATGGGGAAGGGCGAGGCACTCTAAGGCAACGGCGGATGAAAAGCCCAACAAAATCAGGCTATCTGCGACAAGCTGGGGAAGGGTGGGGCATCGATTCCTGATTTTCAAGACCGGTGCCTTAAACCACTCGGCCACCCTTCCGGACCAGGAATTTCAGTCGCTTACCGTAGCGGCGGATCGAACGCAATGCGAACGCGGAGCCAAATCGAACCGAACCGCCTTCTGTCCCCGCAAAGTCAGTCACGAGCGTGCCGCTGCGGCGCAGGAATTTTCCCGGACACCCGGTTTGCACGCAAACAGTTCGGCTTCCTCTGAGGCAGGCGGACCTTCAATCCGTCAGAGAATGATGTTCGGAAGGTAGATGATCTTTCCCAAGAGAGCGATGTTGTAGCCCAGCCGGAAAATCCAGGCATCGGTGTCGCGAACTGCGATGTCGACCTGAATGCCGGAGAAAAGGTGGTTGAACGACTGATTTGTCAAAACGTCAGTGCCACTGCCGAACGGATTGAGTCGCCAGGTGTCTACGGCAAAGCCCGAGTTGATAGATTGTCCCTGGTTGAACACTGAACTTAGCGAAACGAACGGCGCCCACTCCTCCGTCTCGAACTCGATTATGTACGAGCCGGGTGGTGTGGGTGTTGGGATGTTCCACTTGTTAACCGCGTAATTGAGTGGATCTGAAAGCGATGGCCGCAAGGAGACGGTTTGATGTAGCCACGTGGCTTCACTATTGCCTTTCACATCCACGATGGCGACACCCGCAAGCAAAAGCAGAAAGCGTTGCTCGCGGATCTGCGCAACGTGTTCGTTCACGGCTAGTGCGGATGGAGTTATGAGCCAGTTTTGCACTGCATACGATGAGATCTCTTTCACAGGGTTTCCTATGGTTTCGACGTTGGTCGAGCGAACGCATGTGCCGTCATCTCCATCCTCAAGCGTAACGCCGCTCAAGGGCGTAGGGCGGACGCTGCCGCCGATATCCACGCCCGGGAAGGGGATCTGCCGGTCGTGAAGACAGAAGTGCAGATGATCGAGGGCCGAATTCCCGGTGTCGTCCATCAGGCCGAGCCGATTGCCAGTGAAGGCTGGCATCATCGCGGAAACCAGGATTTTGAACGGACCTTCCATGTGCAGATAGCGGGACGTAAACCGGTTCGGGTCCGCAGAATTTGCTGGGTCCGCGTGAGAGATATCCACTTCGTTGGCGGCACTGGAGTCACCGGAGGGTATACCCGCTTCAACGAAACTCACGATTCCATCGCGCGCTGCGAGTACCGGAGTGCCGCCACTCACGTTGTCGTAGGGCGCCCATTGTCGGTAGCGGGTGAAGTCGATGGCGAACGCTTCGTCGCCGGTGTGCGTTGGCCCCGAATTGTAATAGAAACCGCGCGGGCCGAACCCGCAGTCATCGCTTGAGAGACCGAACGCGATGATGGGGCCGCCGATAAAGCCCGCGGCTATGATGATGGCTTGTTCCGCCACGAATCCCCATAGACCGCCAGCCTTGAAATGCTGGCCTTCAGGCCACGGAGCAAGCAGCTCAAAGGGTAGTGGTGAGTTCGTCTGCTTGACCGCCGGCCGCCATCGGTCACGCCACCGTTCGTTCGGGGACGAAAGAGCAATCCCCGTCCACTGCCATCCTCGGGGAGCCCTTGTCATAATGAAGGCGACATCACCACTAAACCAGCGCCCTTGCCAGCCGCTGGTGGGCAGGTAGAGTTTTTCGCCTGAGCCAAGCAGGGCACGCTTTGCGGTGACAGTGCTCGCCGCCAGGTCCCGTGCAAGCTCTTGCGCTATGTCCGTGCTTTCGAACGCAGTGTGACCTCCAATCGGCCCAACCGCAAAATGCGTACTACTCAGAAGTCGTTCAAGCTGCCTTACGTCGCGATGCTCAAGAGCAGATGTCAGCGCATCCTTCAGTTGATATTGACTTGCGAAATAGACCGCCGCTGCATCCTGCATTCGGAGCAAGGCGCGACGGCACAGCTGCGCGGCGTCGTCGGTTCGCGGTGAGGGTGAACTCGCGGCGATCCTCGAATAGAGATCTGCAGCGTTTGCCAAGTCGCCACTTTTTTCGGCAAGCAATCCAGCCTGCAGCAAGGCTTGCTTCGACCGGGAAGGAAATCTTCCCAAATCGCTGAAGGCCTGAATGGCAGAGCTAACGCTGCCTTCCAGGGCGAGCGCATGGGCTTTGTGGAGAAGCGCACAGGCCGTGGGGTCGAGGCTGCCCGGAAGGTTAGTGACAGCTTGCGAGCGATCAACTGCTGCATCGTATGCTCGGGCAGCGTCGGTGAGGCGTCCATCGCGTGCGAAGTTGTCCGCAATCCAGAGCCGGTAGGCTGGCGAGACCGGTGATTGAGCCTCGCGCTCCGCGGCGACCTCAAGACTCTCGTTGGCAACCGAGCAGTTTGGGACGGAACGCGCGCGCAAAACTTGCGACGCGAGTTGCACCCATTGATCATGAGTGCGTCTGTCCATCAACGTGCCGACGGCAATCACCATTTTCGCCCTCGAGAAGACAGATCTTCTTGTCGAATGCGACTTAGGCTTGCAGTACCCACCCTAACGCCCGTTGAGGGGCTGCGCAACGCCGTCGTCGACCTTCAATGCCAAATACACCGCGCGGCCAGCCAGTGTTGCTCGCTTTGTCAGCTACACTGCCCAATTGTGACCGGCGGAAAGCAAGAGACGCGGCGGCGTCGCGATTTCCGGAAGCGCTACGTCGCCATCTCAAACCGAGGACGATGAACCTCTCGCCGCAAGACGCGGACGAGGACTACTGCGCGAGCAGTTCGCTATCCTGCACCGCCGTTTGCTGGCCATCGTGCGGGACGATGAGGTGTGCCGGCGCCTGATTTGAGTTTGATCCGGCGCTCGCGCTTCAATCAGTCGACAATTTCGAATTCCTGCTTTAGCCGCTCGATGATGACGGATAGCGCGGAGTTGCACTGCTCGCGCTCCGACTTTCCAAACTTGACGCCTTTGACGGCCCAGTTCGTTTCGTCCGATGAGCTGCGACCAATCCGCTCGACAAGGATACCCACGAAAGGCTCACAACTCGGGCTGGATAGTTTCACCGCCGCCGTGATCGCAGCTTCCAAAGCGGCGCGTCTAATCGGCTCCCGGGCAATGGGCCCCGCAGAGTAAGATATCGCATTGAGTGCTAGAGCCGTCATTGTCCCTCTCCCCAATTGAGTGCCTTACCTGGAACTGGCTTGCCTGGAACTATCTTGGAAAAGCCACAATCCAGGAAGGCTCGCCACCGCTTCCGAGCCCGTTCCGCGCTGCGGAACAGCGCGAGTGTTGCGAGGTCGACACAGAAGACAGCCGCGAGCCCGAGGCGTCAGCGGGGTGAGGTGCTTCACATTCGCAATATGAATTCCGTCGTATTTTGTTTGGATGCGTTGGCTCGCAATTCTAACGGTCGCCATGGTGACGCTCTCGGCACTGCCGCGGGGGCAGCCTCACTTCGTGCCGCGCCCTACCGCACCGATGCCACCGGTGAACGTGCCCTGAACTCCGTTGTTACCGCCGGGTTTCCACGGATACCGTTGGCTTCCGATCGGTTGAATTTCATCAATCGAACGGCTTGGCTGCCAGTCGCCATCGCTACCGGCGCGTGTCCCTGGCTTCAATGCCGGTCGGCCCGGACTATTGAGCGCTCACAGCGTGCGAGCGCCGTGCGGCAGCACGTCAGCCTCGGCGGGCGCGTCCCTGACGAATTCCAGATCAACGTAGCCCTGACTGTCGATCCACTGGTGCGGGCAGAAGTTCAGGGACAAGGGATCGATGCAGTAACCATCTCGGCGGATCGCCTGGCGGGTGCCGGTGAGGCCGGTCCAAACGTTCTTTCCCGCCAAAGCGTCGAAACGCATCGCGGCAAAAACAGCAGTATCGTTCTTCATGATGAAATTCCCTTGTTTGCTCTGAGCAACAATGGAACCGACATACGCAAGAGGAACTGGACGCCACAAAGGCAACTCTTCGATCAGTGCAAGGCAGAACTTGGCGGGCTTTGTGGTGCAATCGCGAATTAACCAAACGCCGCGCAAAAAGCCGTCGCTGATGACCGACTCGCGGCAACAATGAAGCGAACTTCTGAACCACCGCACTAGCGCGTTATCTACCAGTAGATGCCGTGTCTGTGCAGCTCGTAGATGACGCGCGCTTCGGTCGATAGAGGCCGCCGTTTTGGCTTCACGATTTCAGCCGGGCTTATCTCCGGTAGCCGGCCCCTTTGCGGTCTCTTGAGGAGCGACAGGTTTGGGACGTTCGAATGTTTTGGCGGGCGCTGCGGTTTGCGCTTTCGGCTGCTCCGTAACCGGCTGGGCGGCATCGGCTGAAGCCAGGCTTAGGCTTCTGGAGGGACCCGCGTTCGCGGCGGTGGATGCCAGGGTGATTGCAGCAATCATGATCAGTTTGCGCATTTGAAATCCCCTTCGTCCTGGGGGTCAGTTGGTCGCGATGAGATGATGCTTGCGCATCTCCATCAAACGCGCCCTGCAGTACTCCCGGTAAAACAGATTGATTAGCGTCGACATGACCGAACTCCATTGTTTGATCAGTGAGCACGCATGCTGGGCACCGATCGTTTCCAGTCGGCGTCTCGCCCCGCTGAAAACGGTTTCGTCGGCCGAGCAAAATGGCTTCGTCGGCCATGGCCGAAGAAGTCAGTTCACGCCTTGGTGATGGGAGTGTCGAGTTGGCTTCAGACAGTGCGTTCTGAGCCCAATTTCGGACCCGAAGCAGAAAGAATGGGACGATGCAGGACAGTAGCCGGGGAGGCGACAGGCGCGCCTGAAAAGACGACGCGACCGCTCCAGCGAACCCTCATCTCGGTTCGCAAAGACCGGCCTTGTCAGGCCAAAGCGAAAGCGAGCAGGCTCGAGCACAAGAGCAAGAGGCCCGCCGCAGTTACCGCCAGAAACCCATCCGATACGAAGTCATGGTTACGCATAGTGCACCTGCGAATCTCGATGCTCGTCCTAATTTATTAAAGTTTTCGGAACGAGCTCATTGAAGCCTGTGATGCGTGCTTCAGTTGGGCTCATGCCCTTAAGAGGACACCTTCAAATACATGGGCCAGGAAAACCCCTGCGCTCACCAGACCCATTACTGCCGTGATTGCCTCGAGCATCGACAAATTCCCTTGCGCCCCGGCTCAACCAAACGATGGGGCACTTGCACAGTCAAAAAGATTCCATGCTGGGATTCAAAGTCGGCGTCGACTGAGGATTTGCTGCAACAGTTTTCGGCGGCGAAGCTGAATGAGGTGCCGCATTTGTCCCGTAAAGATACGGATTACCGGCGAAAACCATTGATTAACCATGTCACTGGCCTCCCCATTTCCGCCGTGTTCCGGATGCGATATCTTTGCGCGCTCGTGCGGAGGTGGGCCGAACGAGTGCGCTGGATTTGGCCTTCGCTTCGATGTTTGCGCTAGTTGTGGTTGCGAATGCCAAATCCAAAGCCGAGACTTGTATTTGCTAGGGTTCCCTTTGATTCCAACATACGCAAGCGAGCCCGGTGTAATGGGACGCGAATGTTAGGATCGGGACGCTAGGGTGCAATGGTGATTGGGGCGAATGGGGATTCTCAGGCCAGAACGGCTGGTACTGACGACGCGGGTTGCCGCGGTCGCCGTCGCCTGCCTGATGCTCGCCAATTGCGCCTCGTCGAACAAATTTGCCAGCCGCGTCGATCCCAAGTACGGCGTCTCCACTAGCCCCCGCGTTGTCGAGTTCGGCGAACCCGTGCCGAAGGGCGGGGGGACCTACCGTGTCGGCAAGCCCTATATTGTCGCGGGGCGGATTTACGTTCCCGAAGAAGACGTCAACTACCGCGAAGACGGCTTGGCGTCCTGGTATGGCGACGATTTTCACGGCCGGCTGACCGCCAATGGCGAGGTGTTCGATATGGGCGCGCTGACCGCCGCCCATACGACCTTGCCGATGCCTTGCTATGCGCGCGTGACCAATCTTTCCAACGGCAAATCGCTGATCGTTCGCGTCAATGATCGCGGACCCTACCACGGCAACCGCCTCATCGATGTTTCGAACAAGGCCGCCGAACTGCTTGAATTCAAGGGCAATGGCGTAGCGCGGGTCCGGGTCGAATATGTCGGCCGCGCGCCGCTTGAAGGCTCCGATGACCGCCAGTTGATCGCGACCTTGCGCACCGGCACGCCGGCGCCTTCGCCGTCTCTGGTCAGGGTCGCGTCCGCCCGCCCATTCGTTCCGGAGAGCCCGTCCCACGGGCGTCCTATCCGCGGCGAGATACCGATGCCGGAGGGACGCCCCTATGACCTCGGCAATACCCAGGCCGACCACGCCTCCATCAACGCCACATCGGAAATGTCGGCCTCCAGCCGAACGCGCGGCCGTGGGCTCGATAATCCGCGCGCCGTCTCCTACGAAGACGACAGCCGCTATGAGGCGCCGGTCAGTCCGGTATCGGCCTATGCGCCGATCGATCCGAACGGACCGCGCGAAATCCTGAGCGGGCGCGGGCTTTATTGAGCAGCCGGTTTACACCGCATTCTCCTTTGAAAAACGTGCCGCCACCAGCACGACCATGAGGTTGTTTGCGCGAGCCCGCCAACGGTTCGGTGGTTGCCCCGATTTGTCCGCAAAGCCCGTGTTGTTTGCGATAGTTCCACCTGTTAGAACGCGGCCTCTCTAAAGGCGCTGCCGATGGCACTCGACTTATCGCGTTTCCGCCGATCCAAGGTCACGACCGGACGCTGTTGGCGCGTCCTGGTCGCAGTCCTCGTGATGGTCGCGATCGGCTGGGGCGGCGTGCTTCATGCCGCCAACCAAAGCGTGCAAGGCGCCAAGAAGGAGGAGGGCGGGTTCGACGGCGATGCGCCGACCGCGATCCTGACCGAAGCTTCCAGCGGCGCCGTGCTGTTCGAGAAAAACGCCGACGAGCTGCGCGCACCCTCCAGCATGATGAAGCTGATGACCGCCGAGGTGGTGTTCCATGCCGTCAAGGAGGGCACGGTCAAACTATCGGACGAATATCGGATCAGCGAGAATGCCTGGCGGCGAGGCGGCGCGCCGGCGGGCGGCTCAACGATGTTTGCCGTCCTCAACAGCAAGATCTCGATCGATGATCTCTTGCGCGGCGCGATCATCCAGAGCGGCAACGATGCCTGCATCGCGCTCGCGGAGGGCATGGCCGGCAACGAGCGGATCTTCGCCGCCGACTTCATGACCAAGCGCGCGCGAGAGCTCGGCTTGACGAAATCGACCTTCGGCAATTCCAACGGGCTGCCCGACCCCGGCAACAAGATGACGGTGCGCGAACTCGCAAAACTCGCGCGCCACGTCATCCTGACCTACCCCGACTTCTACAAATTGTTCGGCGAGAAGGAATTCACCTGGAACAAGATCAGGCAGCAGAATCGAAATCCGCTGTTGAATTCGCTCGAGGGCGCCGACGGCCTGAAGACCGGATATACCAAGGAGGGCGGCTACGGCATGGTCGGCTCCGCCGTGCAGAACGGGATACGGCTGATCGTCGTCGTCAACGGCCTCGAAGATCCCGACGATCGCGCGAGCGAAGCCAAGAAGATGCTGGAATGGGGATTTCGCAATTTCGAGGTGCGAACCCTGATCGCCGCGGAGCAGACGATCGGCTACGCCAAGGTATTTGGCGGCGAAAGCCGATCGGTGAAATTGACAAGCCCTGAACCGATCAAGGTGATGGTGCCCAAGAACGGCGCCAGCGAAAAACTGATCGCGCGCATTGTCTATAACGGGCCGGTGCGTGCGCCGATTCAATCCGGCCAACCCGTCGGCGTCGTCCGGGTCTGGCGCGGCACCAACATCGCGGTGGAGCAACCGGTGTATGCAGGGGAATCGATCGGCACGGGATCGACGATACGTCGCGCGGTCGACGGGGCGAGCGAACTTGTGATCGGCATGTTCCGCGCCGGCGCCGAGAAGCTCTGACGATGGCCGAGACTTTGGTCAAGCGACCTTCCGGGCGCGGACGATTCATCTCCTTTGAAGGTGGCGAGGGCGTGGGAAAGTCGACGCAAATCAAGATACTCGCGCAGCGTCTGGCCGCCGCCAAGCTGCGCGCCATTGTCACGCGCGAGCCGGGCGGATCGCCGGGGGCCGAGATCATCCGGCACCTGGTGTTATCGGGGATGGGCAAGCTGCTCGGCCCCGATGCGGAGACGCTGTTGTTTGCCGCTGCCCGCGACGATCACGTTCGTTCGGTGATCCAGCCCACGCTGAACCAGGGAACCTGGGTCTTGTGCGACCGCTTCTCCGATTCAACCCGCGTCTATCAGGGCAGGCTGGGGCAGGTTTCGCCGGGCGTGTTGAACGCAATGCAGCGGGTCACGATCGGCGATCTCAAGCCGGACCTGACGTTCATTCTGGATGTGCCGGTCGAGGTCGGGCTCACGCGCGCGGCTGAGCGCCGCGGTGGCGGCGCGCCCGATAGGTTCGAGGCGGAAGACCTCAAATTCCATCAGGATCTGCGCGACGCCTATCGGCAGATCGCCGCGGAAGACCCGCAGCGCTGCGTGCTGATCGACGCGAGCCCCGACCCGGAGACGGTTGCGGCCCATGTATGGACGGCGCTGCGCGATCATCTGTTCGCCAGGGCCGGCACGGCCACGTCAGCATGAGCGCCCGAAAGGTCGAACAGGAGATCGCAGCCCCTCATCCGCGCGCAACGACGGAGTTGTTCGGCCATCGCGAGGCCGAGACGGCGCTGCTGAATGCCTATCGCGGTGGGCGTATTCCGCATGCCTGGCTGATCGGCGGTGCGCGAGGCATCGGCAAGGCGACATTGGCCTATCGCATGGCGCGCTTCGTGCTCGCTTATCGCAACCCGCTGTTGCCCTCGGTGCAACGTGCCGAGAGCCTTGCCGTCGATCCATCCGATCCGGTGGCGCGCCAGGTGGCGGCGGGTTCGCATGGCGGCCTGCTCACGCTGGAACGCACTCTCAACGACAAGGGCGTGATGCGCACTGTGATCACGGTTGACGAAACGCGCGAGACGATTTCGTTCTTCGGCTCGACCGCGGCGGTGGAAGGCTGGCGGGTCTGCATCGTCGACACCGTCGATGAACTCAATCCCAATGCCGCCAACGCGCTGCTGAAGATCCTCGAGGAGCCGCCGCAGCAATCGCTGTTCCTGCTCGTCAGTCATGCGCCGGGGCGGGTGCTGGCGACGCTGCAGTCCCGTTGCCGCAGATTGCCCC
>JBATYU010000184.1:0-3755 GCA_049674245.1 Bradyrhizobium sp.
CAGTTATGCGAATTGAAAAAGTTGCGGTACCGGGTCAGGCAAGCGGAACGATTGGCTCGGTCGCGGCGTCCATGTCGAATACACGCCGGGCCTAGCCAGTCCAAGCGGCTGCCGCAATGAGTTGGTCCAGCCCCTTCGATGATCCGATTCCGGTCCCGAAGGGCTGCTGCTGATCGCGACGATGGCGCTGATCTGGAATTTGCCCCTGATCTGAGCAAAATTGAACATCTACAATTTCTGAGCGGAGCCATACTCGGATCATGGCCTCAGAACCTAAAGTGCTTACTCGCGAAGAATTCGCTTCACTGCTTGCGGTCGGCAAGTGCTCGGTACTCGATCCGCCAGCAGTAATTCCCGCCAAACACAGCGCCCGGCTAATCGGGCTAGGATACGTGGCGGACCTGGCTGACCGGCTCCGGATGACTACGCCCGGCAGGCAGCGGATAGCGGCCGGATTCGGTCGCCCCAAGCATGAGGCCCGAAGCGTTGACTCGCGAGATGGCGTATGAAGTTCGTCGATACGGACAAGCGGGCGTTGCCCCGGCGGGAACAGTTCTTTCTCGCTCTTATTACGATAGCCCTCGCCGCGTTAATCGCAGCGTTCGTCTTTGCGGCACTCACGCGATAGACTTACTCCGGCGGGCGCAATTCACCTTGCAGCCAGCCCGTCGCCGTCTCTGACTTGAGCGGGTCGGGACGGTCGCATTCAAGACATTGGAACGTGCGCGGACCCTTGCCGCCAGGAGGCAGCGCGAGGATCAGGAAGGCCCCGCAGTCGGGGCAAGTCGGTCGTTTGGCTTGGCCCATGCGATATTTTTGAACGCCAACTTATAATCGTCTGTACGGTACCTGACAAAACCACAGCTAAATTTTCGTTGGTCTCCCGGAACCTATTTCGAAGCGGTAACCGCGAAAATTAAATTAGGCCACGGCGATTTTGATAAGACCATTGGCCTCGGAAACAGGCCAGCACCGAACGGGGTGCGGGAGACCGCGCGAGGCATCGCCCATGCGGCGGCGCGGATAGGTCGAGGGTTGATGGCAGGCCGATCAAACGGCTCTCAGCAGGCCGCCCATGTCGTCTCACTTGGCACTCGCCGTTGTCGCTCTCGCCGATGTTCGCTTCGAAGCCCATTGCGGACTCTAGTCGGACATTGCGACAATTCAGACGGCCTTACTTCTTGTCCTTCACGACACGGTCGATTTCATATTTAGCAATTTTGAGTGCCAACGCTCGGCTTACCCGCGTTAAACCGGATTTGTTTTTGTCGCCGCCGAATTTCACTTCCCATCGCCAACCGCCACCGGTCAATCGAACAACGGAGTATTCTACTCCCTTGTGTTCCATGGGATCATCTCTTCGGCATAAGAGGGATGATCCGGCATAGGCGAAGAGGTCTGCGCGGTAAGTTCACTTGTGTACATAACGAATTACGACACTAGTAACTTTAGACTAAGACGCGAGGGTCAAATACGGACAGTACCGGCCTTTTATGTATCGCTACCAGCCATTCTCGTTGCCATCGCACGCTCCACTTCCGACGCCAATACGCCTAAATGTTCGGCGAGCCTTGCGAATAGCTCTCGCTTTTGCATGTCGGTAGCGAGTTTGCTGATGAGCGCGCAGTCCTCTGCGCCGATGCGGAGCTTTTCCAAATGTGCCGTCATATCTTTCATTGTCGTCTTTCGGGCCGAGGGTAGCGAAAGTACGAGCATTTAGCTCGGCGGCCTGACGCCATCTGCAAGCCGGGCGAAAGCTGCGGCTCTAACGAGAAGCTGAGATCGGTTCGACGAGGGCAGAGGCTCGAAGTCTGACAGGGTCTCGGACACCTTCCGCCGCTTTCTTTAGTATGCGCTGAGCCATATCGGATTTTTGGCTTTCGGATTTGCGATCATCCGGCAAAAGCGCCCATGCCTCGTCGAGCGCATTGCGGAGCACAATCAGCGTCTCAGGATCATATTGAGCCATCGCACCACCTCCAAAAACCCATTTCGGCACCCCTCACCAGGGCTGTCGGTTAAGTTCCCGACATAGCCAAAAATAAAGCTCGCTTTCTTCACGCGGAAGCCTACCCTCTTTGAATTATCGGCAGTCTTTCTAGGCGTGCCGTTGACTGAGAGTTCTTTGCGCTCCCGCCTGTCTCAAGGAGCGCATGACATGCCCAATTCCGGCAATTTGCTACTCGCCTCTCTTTCGGCAAGTGATGCCGCAGCCCTTCAACCTCATTTGAAACCCGTCCATCTCGAACACGAGAAGATATTGTTCGAGGCCGGAGGCCCGGTCACGGCGATCTACTTCCCCACGGGCGCGATTGTCTCGCTTGTGGTCGGCCTTTCATCCGGAGAGATGGTCGAAGCGGCAATGGTCGGCAAAGATGGTGTCGTCGGCGCATCCGCAGCTATTGGCGGAAACCTTCCCGGCAATCGAGGAATTGTCCAACTCGCCGGAACAGCGATGATGTGCAATGTGGACGTGCTCAAAAGCGCGGCGCTTCAAAGCTATTCCTTGTTGTCGGCATTGGTTCGTCACGAGCAGACAGTTTATGCGCAAGCAAGCCAGTCGGCTGCCTGCATGGCAGCTCACCATGTGGACGCGCGGCTGTGTCGCTGGCTGCTCCGGGCCAGAGATTTGGCCGACACCGATACGCTCGAATTCACCCAGGAATTTCTTGCCGAGATGCTGGGGGTCAGGCGAACCAGCGTTACACTGCACGCGCGCACCCTTCAACACGCCGGGCTGATCAAATACTCAAGAGGTAGAATTCAGATCACCGATGTGGAGGCCATGCAGGAAACGGTCTGCGAATGCTACGGGACTGTCAAATCGTATTACCAAGCCTTGCTCGGTCATACGTACAGCTAAATGTTTTTCGTTCGAGGCACCCATCTACTTCTTCAATGGCCCCGGCAGAACTTCTGCCAGCGTCACAGTATCAAGCACCCGGCCTGCTTCATCTGAGATCACGAAAGCGTCCGGCACCATGGCCTGACCGGCTCTGATTGCTCCGGCCAAAATCTCCCGGGCGGACTGCATGGCCTCGCGCCGGGCTGCATAAACACCGGGCAAGTCCAGCCCTTCGTCATCGAGAATCAGTTGATCGCCCGCACGAAGATGGAAATAGAAGTGTCCCATCGCGGCCTCCCATAGAATAGAGGTGATGCGTTTCTGGCTCCGAACTGTCAAAGAGAGCCCCGTCGAAATGGGGCAAGGTACGGGAATTCTATTGCAGGGTGTCTAGTGGCATCACTGACACCGCCATTCCAGCTTCGTCGTAGATTGCCACGCACATACCTCGGTGACGAAAATCAGGATTTGCGGCGAGCATTACCCGCGCAAAGCGGTTACCAATTTCGAACAGATCTTCCGTCTCAGCCCACTCCTCGTGAGGGACGGACTCGAAGGTGGTCAGGTCAGTAATGCTGAGGGTGAAGAGTTGCATTTCAACCTCCACGTCAAAAACGCTAGTTGATATGCGCGGTTCCATTGGCACACCGCAAAATTCCTAGACTCTGTCGGGTACCGAACATTGAGCTGACATCGTCAACGCTGCCTGTCGGGTCCGCTGCGTGCCGATCTCGGAAGTCGCCGCTTTCATTCGATCTCCGGTAACTTGTCCGATGTCCGTTGATGGGATGGTCCGGCCGTGCTCCTGCCCCGCCAGCAAGCGAAGCTGGCAAGGGGCGCCAAAGACAAGGAGCACGCCATGTCTCAGACACCCAATACCGCAATCTCCGTGATCGGCATCGATATCGGC
>JBATYU010000185.1:0-12604 GCA_049674245.1 Bradyrhizobium sp.
GTACTGAGCCTGTGCGGCGGTGCTCGCCAGCATAAACGCGGCGATAGCCAACAGCTTCTTCATCTTGAACCTCCTGAGCGCAGATCCCCGTCGAACGTCGGACCCTAGGCTTGGACAGTTTTCCGCAACGTGATCTAGATCACTTTCAATCAATAAGTCGCGAGCTAGCCGGATCGGTTCAACGCGGCTTCACCGGCCAGTTTAAGGGCGGACCTCTTCCGCGGTCAATTTCGGGAATTGCGCGCTTTCTGCGATAAAACCGCTTATGGGTCTCATGTCGCCTTCAGAAATGATCTGATGCGGCAAGCCGGCTAGAACTAGCCGCTGCTATTCTGAAGCACGAGGGCTGCGGTGCTTCGTCCGGCCATTTCGCTCTTGAACTCTTCGAATAGCCGCCGAGCTTCGCTCTCGCGATCGTCCACCAACTTGATCGCGGCATCCTTGGTGATCGGACCCGTGACGACAGCCACGGAATTTTCCCCGATCGTCTCATCGACGTAATAGGCGCCGTCGTCGGCCAGGCGGACCGACCATTTCAAGCGAATGGCCGCCATCGGGCCAGGCCCGATTTTCGAATAGCCGTCGGCCTCCTGCGGCACCAGGGTGACGGCGTTGTCCTCGAGGCCGGCCTTGTCTGTCTCGCGATGGGATCGCTGGAAATCAAAAATGCTCGCGATCGCCGCGAGCACGTGATCGGTCGGGTCACTTTGACTCAAGATCTCATTCTCCCCTTGTTCGCGCGGAGCCACATCTCAGCCCAAACTCGATTCACCATCCCGAATGCGGCTGAGTTTTGGCTATTTATGCGCAAACTGGCGGCAGTTTTTGCCGCCAGGGGCGTTCCTGCTCGAGTTGTCCCGCCAAACGAAACAACGCCGCCTCACCACCAAAGCGCGCGGAAAACATCATGCCGAGCGGTAATCCCGCGCTGCTCCATGCCAGCGGCATCGACATCGACGGCTGTCCCGACATATTGAACATGCTGGTTCCAGGCATGTAGCGCCGCAGGATCGGAGCGATGTGCGACAGGTCCTCCGACATCGAATTGAGCTCGCCGATGCGCAGCGGCGGCAGGCAAAGCGTCGGACACAGGAACACGTCGCAGCTCTGGAAGAACGCGGCGAGCGCGCGGGAGATATTGAATGCGCCGAGCTGGGCCGCGACGTAATCGGTCGCACTTGCCTTTTGCGCGTTATGCGCGCTCGCGAGCGTCAGGATCTCGAAATCCTTGTCGGTCATGGGGCGGCCGAAGCGTTGCTCGGCAACCCGCACGTTCAGCCCGGTGTTGGCCCAGACGATGGTTGCCATCACTGCCGCCGGATCGGCGGCGAGCGCGGGCGCGCGCTCCTCGACGCGATGACCGAGCTTCGCCAGCAGGTGAGCTACGTCGCGAACCGCGCCGGCAATCTCGGGATCGATCGCATCGCCGTAAGGCGACTTATCGGTAAAGGCGATGCGCAACTGTCCTGGATCGCGCTTGACTTCCTCCGCGTAAGGCCGCTCCGGCGGCGGCGCGACGTAAGGGCTCGACATTTCAGGCCCGTGGATCGCGTCCAGCATCACGGCGCTGTCGCGCACGCTGAGGCTGACCACATGACCGATGGAAAATCCGCCCCAACCTTCGCCGCGGTCGGGGCCGATCGGATTGCGCGCCCGCGTCGGCTTCAATCCAAACACGCCGGAGGCGGAAGCAGGAATCCGGATCGAGCCGCCGCCATCGCTGGCATGCGCGACCGGGAGAATGCGCGCGGCCACCGCCGCACCCGCACCGCCGGATGAACCACCAGAGGAATGCGCGAGATTCCAGGGATTGCGGGTCGGACCGAACAGGCGCGGTTCCGTAGTCGGCATCAACCCGAATTCCGGAGTTGAGCTTTTTCCGAAGATGGCGACGCCGGTGGCAAGAAAGCGCTGGGCCAGGGTGCCGGTATGATCGGCGACATTATCCTTGTAGATGCTCGCGCCCGATGTGGTCCGCGTTCCCTCAAGGAGTTCGAGGTCTTTGAGGAGGAACGGCACGCCGCTGAACGGACCGTCGGGAAGCCCCCTGTCGATTTGCCGTTCGGCATAGTCGTAGTGTTTCACGACCACCGCGTTGATGTCGCGGTCGACCTTCGCCGTGCGGGCGATCGCCTCGTGCAAGAGCTCGCGGGCGCTGACCTGCTTGTTGCGGACGAGATCGGCGAGGCCGACCGCGTCATAGCTGCCATATTCCTTGAACGCCATGATGATACCCGCTGACGTGAAACGTCGCAGCCGACTGTCGGCCGTTCTTGAAGGCTAGCACACCAGAAATCAGCCGAGCACGTCTGGATTTATGACATTCTGACGGATCGGCGCGCCGTCAAGCGCGCTCAGGATGTTGCGCGCGGTCTGCTCGCTCATGCGGTCGACGGCTTCCCGCGTCACGCCCGCGACATGCGGCGCCATGATGACGTTGGGGAGCGCGAACAACGAATGACCCATCGCCGGCGGTTCCTGCTCGAAAACGTCAAGGCCTGCGCCGGCAAGCTGTCCCGACACCAGTGCCTCATGCAACGCCTTCTCCTCAACGATACCGCCGCGGGCGGTATTGATCAGATAGGCCGAGGGCTTCATCCGCTTGAGACGCGCCGCGTTGAACATGGCCACCGTCTGAGCTGTCTTCGGGCAATGGATGCTGACGAAGTCGGCGCGCGGCAGTGCGGCGTCGAGATCGCCGGCTGGTTCGCAGCCGGCCGCCTTGATTTCCGAGGCTGCCTTATAGGGATCGTAAATCAGGACGTTCATTTCCATGGCGAGGCAGCGCTTGGCGGTGCGCGTGCCGATGCGGCCGAAGCCTACGATCAGCACCGTCTTGCCGAACAGATCGAAGGGCAGTTTGCCGAGCCGCGACGCCCACTGACCCTGCTTGACGATGGAATGCATTTCGACCGCGCGCTTGGCGAGCATCAGCATCATGAACAGGGCTTGTTCGGCGACCGATGGAGAATTGGCGGTGCCGGCGACCATCAGCGGCACCTTGCGACGGGACAGCGCCGGCACGTCGACAGCGTCGTAGCCGACGCCGATCCGGGTCACGACCTTCATGTCCTTGGAGGCTTCGAGCTCGGCCTCGCCAAAACCGGTCGAGCCGAGCGCCACGCCGTGGACCGGCGCCTGCGCCTTCAGCATGGCCTCGAAATCCTTGGCCGAGATCATATTGGGGAATTCGATGAGTTCGATATCTTCCCGCTCGTTGAGGAGAGCGCGTCCCTGCTGCGACATCGATTCAGTGACGAGTATTTTCTTCTTGTTGGTCGCCATTTCCTGACCCATTTCCTAACTCTGGCGTTTTCTTTTCTGCGGTCGTCAAATGACGACGCCGGTCACCTCGTTTAGCAGGTGGATGTTATTGAGGTCTACGGCCAAGCGGAACGGGGCGCCATCGTGGGCGCCGGCGTTGGGATTGACCCGCCCGCAGACCTGGGTCCCATCCAGCGTAAAGTAGACCAGCGTCTCCATTCCCATCGGCTCGGTCACGTCAAGCACGGCATCGAAGCTCTCGACGCCCGATTGCGGATGCGGCCTGGTTTCCGCGATATGCTCCGGCCGGATGCCGAGCAGCAATTTGTCGGTCCGCGACACGCCCCGATATTGCGCCGCGCGCGCTGGCGGCAGTGGAAAGGCGATCCGGTCGTTGAGGCGGATATTGAGCTTGCCGCCGGCATCCTCGAGCCTGCAGGGTAGGAAATTCATCGCGGGCGAGCCGATGAAGCCCGCCACGAAGCGTGTCGCCGGATGGTGGTAGAGGTCGTTGGGCGTCCCGATCTGTTCGATGCGGCCCTTGTTCATCACCACGACGCGGTCGGCCAACGTCATCGCCTCGACCTGGTCGTGGGTCACGTAAACCGTTGTCGTGCGGACTTTCAGGTGCACCTTCTTGATTTCGATCCGCATCTGCACGCGGAGCTTGGCGTCGAGGTTGGAGAGCGGCTCGTCGAACAGGAACACTTTCGGGTTGCGCACGATGGCGCGACCCATTGCCACGCGCTGGCGCTGGCCGCCGGAGAGTTGCTTCGGCTTGCGGTCGATCAAATCGGTGATGTCGAGCATACGCGCGGCCTCGGTCACCCGGCTTTTGATCTCGGCCTTCGGATAGTGTTTTAGCCGCAAGCCGAACGACATGTTCTCGGCGACCGTCATATGCGGATAGAGCGCGTAGTTCTGGAATACCATCGCGATGTCGCGATCCTTCGGCGGAACGTCATTGACGACGTCGCCTCCGATCATGATGTCGCCGTCGGTGATGTCCTCCAACCCTGCGATCATCCGCAGCGTCGTCGATTTGCCGCAACCGGACGGTCCGACCAGCACGACGAACTCATGATCGGCGATATCGAGATCGATGCCGCGTACCGCCTCGACCTCGTCGTAACGCTTGACAACCTTACGCAACGTAACGTCAGCCATGAAATCTCAGCCCTTCGTCGCGCCGGCGGTCAGGCCGGCGATGTAATAGTCCATCAGGAATGCGTAGATGATCAGCGGCGGTGCTGCGCCGAGCAGCGCACCGGTCATGATCTGTCCCCAGTTGAACACGTCACCCTTGACCAAGCTGGTGATGATGCCGACAGGCAGCACCAGCTGGTCGGTCGAGGTCGTGAACACCAGCGGGTAGAGATACTGCGCCCAGGAGACAGTGAAGGCGAAGATGGTCGCGGCGATCAGGCCGGGCAGCGCAACCGGGATGAAGATGCGTGTCAGCGTCTGGAACCAGGACGCGCCGTCGATGATGGCGGCCTCGTCCAGCTCCTTCGGGATCGACGCGAAGTAACCGATCATGATCCAGGTGCAGAAGGGTACGGTGAGCGTGGGGTAGATGAACAGCAGGACGTACCAGCGGTTGATCAGCTGGATGCCGGTCCAGTCGCCGATCACGGCGAACATCTTGAACAACGGCAAAAACAGCAGCGTATCCGGGATGAGATAGGTCAGGAATACGCCGGTCGCCAGCGTCGCCGAACCCCAGAACCTCATTCGTGACAGCGCAAAGGCGGCAGGCACGCTGATCAGCATGGTGATGGTCACCACGAAAATCGAGACAAACGCGGAATTCCGGAAGAAGGTCAGGAACTGGTTCGACGTCAATAATTCGATGTAGTTCGACAGCGTCGGATGGAACACCCACCAGGGGTTGGTCGCCGCCGAAATCTCCGCGCTGCTCTTGAGCGAGGTGATCAGCATATAGAGCGGCGGCACCAGCGAGAAGATCGCGAACAATGTGAGAAAAACGTACGACCATCTAAGCGCCCAGGTGCGGTCGCGGCTCATGCTGCCGTAGGCCTTGCGCCTCGGCGCTCCCTTGTCGATCGCGATCGTGCTCATCAGGCTTCGTTCCCGCGTTTGTTGACGTCACGCAGGATGAAGATCGCCGCGATCGCAAGGATCGGCACCATGAACAGCGAGACGCTGGCGCCGAGCGGAATATCGCTGCCCTCGATGCCGACGCGGAACGCCCAGGTGGCGAAGATGTGGGTATGGTCGAGCGGGCCGCCAGAGGTGAGGATGCGCACGATATCAAAATTCGCGAAGGTAACGATCAGCGAGAACAGCGTCGTGATAGCGATGATGTTGCGCATCATCGGCAGCGTTACGTACCAGATGCGCTGCCACCAGTTGGCGCCGTCGATGGCCGCGGCTTCATAAAGCTGCTCGGGTACCGATTTCAACGAAGCGAGATATAGAATCATGAAGAAGGGCGCGCCAAACCAGATATTGACCAGAATGACGGTAAAGCGGGCCCAATTGGGTTCGCCAGTCCAAGCGATCGGTCCGATACCGAAAAACGACAGGGTGTAGTTGAAGGCGCTGTAGGAGGGGTCGAACAGCCACAGCCATGCCAGCGTGCTCATCGCCGGCGGAATCACCCAGGGCACCAGCAGCATGCCGCGCCATTTGCGCTGGCCCTTCGCGGGAATGTTATGCACGAGGTGTGCCACGATGAAGCCGATCAGCGCTTTGAACACCACGGCTGTGATCGCAAAGATACAGGATTGCTTCACCACCAGCCAGAACGTCTCGCGCTTGAACAGGAATTCGAAATTGCCCAGCCCGACAAACCTCGACATCGACTTGTTGAGCGTCGCCAGATGCAGCGAATAGAACGCGGGATAGAGGACGAGGATCGAAATCAGCAGGATCAGCGGCAGCGTCATCAGAAATGCCGTGGTCGATTTGCGCCTGAGCGAGGCCCTTAGACTGGAGCGCTTGCGTGGACCCGCCTCGCGGACAAGGCTGCCTTGCTGAAATGCGACGTCGACCATGATGCACGTGCCTCTCGATATCCCTCTTGGGATAATTCGTCCGCTAAGCCGGCAAATGCCGGCTTAGCGGCCAGGTGTATGCCGGAGCGGATACGCCGGGTCGCCCGCGAGCAAGCGGGCTCAAGGCGCAATCCCCCAAAGCCTCAGGTCCGCATGAAGCCTTCACACTCGCCTTCCGCCCACGCCAGCGTCGTCTCCATCGATTCGCCCTGGTAGTAACGCAGGCACATCTTGGTCAGCGTCGCCTGTGCGTAGATTTGCTGGGCGATCTTGGGCGGCGCAGGCGACGTTGCGATCGACAGCGTCTGGTGCTTATAGGGGTCCGGGTAGCTGAAGAGCGTGCCCTTCGGCGGCCCTTCCTCCTGCCACACCTTCAGCGTCGTCAGTTTCGCGAACGACGGCAGGTCATATCCGCCGCTGGCGACAACCAGCTTTTCGATCGAGGACGGCTTCGACAGATGCACGAGCAGGCTCTTGGCGGCTTCCTTGTTCTTGGAGAAATTCCAGACGCTCCAGAAGAATGGCAGGAACGGCGCGAAACGACCCTTCGGCCCGGACGGGAAGCCATGGGTCCAGCATTGCTCGGCGACCTGCGGTGCGTCGCGCTTGGCAACCGCCCACGCGCTCGGAGGATTCATGATCAGCGCGCCCTTGCCGGACACCAGCCACTTGTTGTTGGAAGCGTCGTCCCATGCAGCAACGTCCGGTGGCAGGAAGGCGATCAGCTTCTTGTAATAGTCGAGCGCCTGGCGCACCGCGTCGGTCTTGACTGTCAGGTTGCCCTTGGCATCGACGAGCTGTGCGCCGTATGACTGGAAGATCGCGCCGCAGGTATCGACGCTGTCGGTGGTTTCACCGAGCCCGATGCCGAAGGGGAAGCCACCCTTCTGGCAGGCTTCCGCTGCCTTCAGGAAGGTATCCAGCGTCCAGTTGTCCGCCTTGGGCGGCGCGCCCGCCGGATACATTTCCTGCACGTCGATCCCGGCGTACTGCTTCATCAGATCGATGCGGGAGCAGGGACCCTTGATCTGGCTGCCGATCGTGGCGGGAACGCCGAGCCACTTACCTTCCGATTGGCCAAGATATTTGACGGTGTCGTTGACCTCGCCGTTCTCGGCGATGATCGGGCCCATAATGTCGTTGACGGGCTCGAGCAGTTCCGAGTTGGCATGTGCCCACCATGTCGGAATCGCAAGGATGTCGTGACCCGACTTGGCCTGGGCTTCCGCGGCAATCGTCAGCAGGTTCTTGTTGCCCTGGCTCGTGATGTAGTCGATCGAAACCTCGACCTTCTCCTTCTCGGCCCACTCATTGACGAGATCGGTCGAGGCCTTGTTGGCGCCGGGAACCCAGTGATCCCAAAAGCCCATCGTCAGTTTGCCGGCCGCGTGGGCGCCGCGAACGTAGGGCGCGCTGATCATCGCTGCGGACGACAGGGCGGTGGCGGCTACGAATTGTCGGCGAGTGAGCTTTCTCCGTGACATGGCGTTCCCTCATCTATGAAATGTTGTTTGTTATTTTTGTCTTCGGCCTCCGCTCAGGCCGCACGCTGAATGCGCGCTCGCGTGCGAACCTTGCGGAGATGTCGTTGTGTGATCAGAGCAGAATTGCCGGCTTCTGTCGAGAAATCAGGTGGGTAGGGTCCTAGAACTAACGTTGTGTACAAGACCGGCGCAGCAAACTCTTCGCGGCAAAGGATAATAGGGGCGAGCACGGATATTGCGCCGCACACGCTGATCTTCCGGCGCAGCAGTCGGGCGGTTGCGCCATCGCGCCGCAGTCCGCGCGCGATTTGCGTTAAGGGGTTCGTGCCACGGGCTTTTCTTGATCGTGAACGAAACCGTGCCGCGGTAGACTTGGCTCACGTGGAAACGCTAAAGTCGCAACTCGCCAGCACGCTACCGCCCGCCACTTCCATTCCAAACGATCAGACCGAGCATGGAGATTAAATCATGAGCAGCTCTATACCGACAGCGCGAGCGGGATTGCGTTTTGCGCTTGGGGCCGTGGTTGCGATGCTGCTTGGCGCATCTGCGACGGTCGACGCCCAAGTGGTCCAGGGCGTGGAGAAAGGGGCCCGCGAAGGCAACAAGGCCGCGGGCCCGGTCGGTGGCGTCTTGGGTGGCGCGATCGGCGGCGTCGTCGGCGTGGTCACTGGGGTGACGGGGGTCCTCACCGGAAAGGGTGGACAGCAGGCGCCGCCGGCCAACGACGCCAAGAAGGACAGCAAGGACAGCGCGAAGACGGCCAAGGCACCCAAGGGCACGAAAGTCGCCAAGCAGACGCCGGCGGTGCTCACCCAGGAGGGCACGCCGGCGCTGACCGCCGAGCAGATCGTCACCAACAGCGATGCCAATATCGACCGGATCAAGGCCGAATTGAATCTGACGCCCGAACAGGAAAAGAACTGGCCTGCTTTCTCGAGCGCGATGCATTACCTCGGCCACAATGGCGCCGACCGCCTCAACTTGCGAATTGCGCGCGCCAAGCGCGATCCGCCTGACGACGTCATCGAGCAGATGCGCAACGAGGCTCAATTCCTCAACGACCGCGCCATCGATCAACGCAGCGTCGCCGACGCGGCCGAGCCGCTCTACACGAGCCTCGACGACAAGCAGAAACAGATGTTCATCGAGGAAATGGTCCGCTTGAGCCACGAGCGCGGGCTCGACTGATGACTATGCTACTCAGCGCGGCTTGGAGCAGTACGTACATGATGCACTTCAGCCACCTCTCAACAGGATAAACCCGATCAGCCCAAATAACTCAAACCGTTATTGGTGAGGTTCCTGGTTGGAATCCGGCGGAATGGCCTATGCCAGAGTTTGCGAGGCGGGATCCCCTTTTTAAGGAAGGCTACCGCGAAGGGTGCAGTGGGATCTTGCCACGCACTCCCAGCGGGGCAATTTCTAAGTTAACGCATGGTAGCAGCCGGGTTCAAATTTGAGCGAAATCAGAACAGGGTCGTTACAATTTTTTGCTTATTTTTGACAGTAGGAATTTTAGTGGCAGTGTCGTGGGGGTTTGCTCGATGACTGAAGCCAAATCATTTTTGCAGGAAATAAATGAAGCAATTTTGCACGGATCCTTCGAAAGTCGTGCACGAGCTTTGTGGCATACCACCGATCTATTGATAACGGGACGCTATACCGAAGATCAAATCTGGGTCTTTGGTGAGGTGATCGAGCGGCTAGCCGACGAAATTGAAGTGGCGGCCCGCGCCCAACTTTCCAACCGACTGGCTCCGAGCGACAACGCACCCGTTAAAGTCGTCAAAAAACTTGCGTTTGACGATTCAATAGACGTCGCGGGTCCTGTGCTGCGTCAGTCCGAACGGCTTGATACTCGGACCCTGGTTGCCAATGCCAAGTCGAAAAGCCAGCAACATCTACTCGCGATCTCGGAGCGAAGGACAATTAGCGAGGAGGTGACGGACGTGCTCGCGACCAGAGGGGATCGCGAGGTTGCGCGTTCGGTCGCAAAGAACAATGGCGCCCGCTTTTCTAATTTCGGCTTTTTGCACATGATCGAACGGTCTGAGAACGATTCGATCCTCGCTGAACAACTCGGCCTTCGGGAGAAAATTCCGAGGCATCTGTTCCAACAGCTGATCGCAAAGGCGTCGGACGACGTAAAGCGAAAGCTCCAGCGGGAGCGTCCTGATTTAGTGGGCCCGATTCAAAATTCGGTGACCGATATCACGGGGACGCTGCATTCCAAGTTCGGTCCGGCATCGAAAAACTATTTCACTGCCAGGAAGGCCGTGACTACTCGGCATAAGTACGGCAATTTGAACGAGAACAGCATTCTGGAATACGCCCGATCCCACAAGTTCGAAGAGGCCACGGTGGGACTATCCCTATTATGCTCGCTGCCGGTCGACGTGGTAGAGCGAGCCTTGATTGATAATAACGGAGAGCGGACGCTGATACTGGCTAAGGCCCTCGACTTCGCGTGGGAAACCACGATGGCTCTGCTGTTTCTTGGTGCACAGGGTTACTGCATGTCTGCAAGGGAACTAGATAGCAAGAGAGACGAATATGTCCGTCTTAGCCGCGAAACATCTCGGAGTGTTCTAAGATTCTATCAGTCGCGCAAGAGCGCGGCAGGCGAATGATCGGCGCTGACTATGGTCACTGATGCGCGGCAATCCGACGGCGGCGTTGGTTAACAATCGTTGCCGCGCTTGGGCTCAAAAACTAATCAAATTGCCACGGGTCTTTAAAATTTGACGTGGTAGTCCTTGGCTGGGCGGCGGATGTTTAGTGCCAAGCAATCCGCTGTTTCTCAAATTAAGCCGTGCCGCCCCATGAGGAACGACGCGGCTTTTTTGTTGTGGTCCACCCAATGTACGGTCTTCGTGATCAAAATCCTGAGGGGGCAATCCCGCAGATTTGCCGAGCCGCTCGTTTGTTTCGGAGTTCGCGATGAATGACGTCGTCGATCGCATTTTGAACGATTACCAATTGATATACCCGCTTGATGCCGAGCAAGTTGCAATTTCAAGGCGGAAAATTAGCGGATATCTCGAAACCCTGGCGACCGCCGGGCGACGCGATGCCAAGCAGCTGACGACGTATGGCCTAGCCTATTTGAAAGAACTCCACGAAGGGCGAGATCCTCGTTTCACCGGCTGCTAATAGGCGGCCAAATCCCCGGCCTCCGGCCACCCGTTGCAGCCATAGGGGCTGGCTGAAACGCACAACGCCGCCAAAGCGCCGGCGGCGAATAGCCGGGCGCCCGTGCCCTGGGGTAGGTTGAAAGGCACAGACCCGGCTATCCTGCCGCAGCGGCGCGGCTCTTTCATTCGTCACGCAATGATGAAGAAAAACTGGCCGACTCACGCCCGAGTGATGGCTGACTCGCGGCCTTGTCGGGAACTCGCGCAAAACGTGTGCTCGTTGAACAGGCAAAAATCGACCAATGACGCGATGCTCGATTTGTCGCCACCAAACGGCAGAGATCGCGCCCACGTCTTGGCGTCGAAGTCCTGGTGTCTCAGTCTTGGCTTTCTCGCGTTCAGGTCTTGGCGAAATTCAATTCAACCCCAACGCCATCGGGATCGTAGAGGAAGAATTGGGTGTCGCCGGTGCGCGGCACGGTGCTCTCGCGGAATTTGACATTCTTCGACTGTAGCCGCTTGCGCACGCCTTCGACGTCGGTTGCGGCAAAGGCAATGTGGTCGAAACGGCCGGTGTCCAGGTATTTCTTCTCGGTGCCGCGCACCACAATGCCTTCACGCGGCTTGCGCGTGCCCATCAGATGCACCGTGGCGGTGCCGCCCGAATAGAGCCAGTAGCCGGGAAAATCGAGCGGCGGCCGGTCGCCGACCTCCAGCCCAAGCACGTCGACATAGAAACTCTTGGTGCGCTCGAGATCCTGGGGTTCGATGGTGTAGTGCTGCAGTCCGCCAAGTGGCATGGTTGTTCTCCTTGATTAGACGAACGTGAGGTCGGCTTCGACGCCCATCATCCAGGCGCCGACGGTTTCGAAATGTCTGATCTGACCCTGCAGTTGCTGGGTTACCGTGTGGATATCGCGGAAGCGGCGCTCGAGCGGGTGGTTCTCGAAGATCGCGGTGGCGCCGGCCGCGTTATAGGCGAAGTCGACGGCCTCGCGCGCCTTGTGGATGGCATTGGTCGCGGCCATGCGCACCGTGATGCGTTGCTCGACCGTGATCAAGGCTCCGGCGCACAGATGCTTCCAGATCTCGGCCATCGACTGCAGCACGAAGCCGCGCGCGGCGCGCAGATTGACTTCGGCCTGCGCAAGGCCGGATTGCACCACGGCATTGTCGCGCAGCGGGCTCTTGGTGCCGCGCGCCACCTTGTTGCGCGCGACATCGACAAAACAGTCGAGCGCGCCGCGCGCGATGCCGCAGGCGACGCCGGCGAAGCCGACCTGATAGCAGGTGCCCGAGCCCATGCGATAGAGCGGGCCGCTCTCGCGGCATTCCCGGTCGAACTCGCGCGTAATCGAATGATCCGAGCGAACGAAGAAATCGTTCAACGCGAACTGGTCGCTGGCGGTACCGCGCAGGCCCACCGTGTTCCAGATGTCGGTCCATTCGACGTCCTCGGTGCGCACCAGCATGGTGCGCTCCTCCGAAACGCCGCTGGCTTCGAGTTTGGGCGATCCGTCGGCCGCAAAGATCGGGCAATGCGCGCCGAGCCAGGTGGCGTGACGGCCGCCGGAGGCGAATGCCCACACCCCGGTGACTTTGTACCCGCCGTCGCATTCGAATGCCTTGACCTTGGGGCCGGGGCCCCAGGCGAGCACCGCGCGCGGATCGTTGCCGAAGATCGCACGCGCCACCGGCA
>JBATYU010000186.1:0-3925 GCA_049674245.1 Bradyrhizobium sp.
ATGTCATGCAGCGCGGCGAAATAACGTAGCTGCATCGCCTGCGGCTCCTGGGCGAGGATCCGGCCGGCCTCGACGAGCTTTTCGGCGGCCTGCTGCTCGCCCATCGCATTGATCACTTTGGCGCGCCGCAGCCGTTCCGCCTCGGCCTGCTTGGCGATCGCGCGCACCATCGTTTCGTTGAGATCGATATCCTTGATCTCGATCGAGGTGACCTTGATGCCCCAGACGTCAGTCTGCTTGTCGAGGATCTCCTGGATGTCGGCGTTCAGCCTATCACGTTCCGCGAGCATCTCGTCGAGTTCGTGCTTGCCGAGCACCGAGCGAAGCGTGGTTTGTGCAAGCTGGCTGGTCGCGGCCATGTAATCGCCGACCTTTATGATCGAGCGCTCGGGATCGACGATGCGAAAATAGAGAACGGCGTTGACCTTGACCGAGACGTTGTCGCGCGAAATCACGTCCTGGGGTGGCACGACCTGCACCATCACCCTGAGATCGACCTTTACGAGTTGCTGCACGACAGGAATGAGGATGATGAGGCCCGGGCCCTTAACTCCGGTGAAGCGGCCGAGCGTGAAGACGACGCCACGCTCGTATTCCCTCAGGATGCGAATGGCCTGGGTTAGAAATACGATGACGAGCAGCGCAAGCACTGCGTAGGTCAAATAATCAAGCATCATGATGTACCTCCCTCGCCGGTCGGGACTGGCGCGCGCCGCACCACCAGCGTCAAATCGACGATGTTGGACACCTCGACCACCTCGCCGGGCTTGAAGGTTTCTGCGCCTCGCGCTTGCCAGCGCTCGCCATGCGCAAAGACGTGTCCTTTATTCTCGTTCCAGTCGAGGACCTCTGCAGGCAGGCCGCGCATCGCTTGCGCGCCGACCCTTGCTGGAGCGCTGCGAGCGCGCAGAAGCGAGCCGAGCACGACAAGAACAAAGCCAGTGAACAACGCCGCGACGATGCCGATGACCGACCAAGACAGCCGGTAGCCGGGCGCTTCGACCCTGAAGAGCATGACCGCTCCCAGCACAAAGGCGATGACCCCTCCGAGGCCGATCACGACGGTGGGGTTGAAGGCCTCGATGGCGAGGAGTGCGATCCCGACCAGCATCAAGGCGAGGCCGGCATAGTTGATCGGCAGCAGATTGAGGGCATAGAGGCCAAGCAGCAGGCAGATCGTGCCGACAACGCCCGGGGCGACGGCACCGGGGGAAATGAATTCGAAGAGCAGGCCGTAGATGCCAACCGTCAGGAGAATAAACGCGACGTTGGGATCGGTGATGACGGCCAGGAATCGGGAGATCCATCCGGGATCGATGGCTTCGAGGACGGCATCCCGCGTCGCCAGGCGTTGCGTCTTGCCACCAGCAACCTCCACCACGCGACCATCGACCTGCTTGAGCAATTCGGCCGGATCGCGCGCGATGAAGTCGATGACATTTGCCTGCAACGCGGCATTGGCAGAGAGGGTGGCGGCCTCACGCACCGCCTTCTCGGCCCAATCGGCATTGCGGCCACGCAGCTCGGCGAGGCTGCGGATGAAGGCGACGGCATCATTCGTTGTCTTTGCCGTCATGGCATCCTTCGGCTCGGCCTGCCGATCGCTATCCTTCTTGTCTTTGCCTTCCTTGTCCGGGGTTCCGCTCGGCAGACCTGGTATCGGACCGCCAATCTGCACCGGCGTTGCAGCGCCGATGTTGGTGCCTGGCGCCATGGCCGCGATATGGGTCGCGTAAAGAATATAGGTGCCGGCGCTCGCCGCATGGGCTCCGGAGGGAGCGACGTAACCGATGACGGGAACGGGCGAGGCGAGCACATCCGCAATGATTTCGCGCATGCTGGAGTTGAGACCGCCCGGTGTATTCAGACGCAGAATGACAATCTCGGCGCGTCGCTCGCTGGCCCTCGCCAAAGCGTCCTTGACGTAATTGGCCGATGCCGGTCCAATCGCTCCGTCGATCGAAATAGTCAGTGTAAGACTGCCGTTCTCCTCCGCTAAGCCGGGAAGGAGGGAGACAATCAGAGCGACGATGCCAATCGTCGCAACGAGGGCCGCCTTTACGGTCTGCACGGCAAGGACTCCCTTGCCGAAAATGTGGGGTTTCGTTCCGGAACCTCAATGCCCCGTGGGCAGGGATCAGGGATTCCTGCAGGCCGTTGTGCAATGCGATGGCTTGGGCCAGCCGAAAGACTCTTCCTGGGAGCAGGTGCAAAACAGCTGGTTCACGACATCAGCTCAAGCTCCGACTTGAGTGCGACCAGGAAGCGAGCGGCTTCGCCGCCGGTCACGATGCGATGGTCGAAGGTAAGCGATAACGGCAGCACACGCCTCACCGCAGGCTGGCCCCGATGCGCGACTGCCCGCTGGGAAATCCGCCCGGCTCCTATGATTGCCACCTGCGGGGGTACGACGACCAGGTTGGCAAACCGGCCTCCGATCATCCCGAAATTCGACAGCGTAATGGTCGCGCCGCGCAGCTCTTCAGGGGGTATCGAACGCGCCATCGAGTCAGCCCTCAGGCGGTCGAGGCCAACCCGCAAGTCCGATACGCTACGCTCTGCGACATCGCGCAATACGGGAACGATGAGGCCGCCCTCGGTATCGACGGCGATGCCGAGATCGACGCGCGCGATGAGGCGCCGTTCTCCCGTGCTGGAATTATACCAGGCATTAAGAGCCTGTTCTGCCTTGCAGGCGGCAGCGATGGCCCGCACCAGTCGGATCGTCACATCCTCGGCCGTCGGCCAATCGTCGATGTCGGCTTCATCGGTTACGGTGGCGGGGACGATTTGCGCATGGGCTGCCGTCATGCGTTGGGCCATCGCGCGCCGCATGCCTCGCAGGGGCTCGGCGCAACCGGCTTGGGACACACTCTTCGCAGCCCTTTCGACATCGGTCCGTGTGATGGTGCCGCCGGGTCCTGTGGCCGCGACGCGCTTAAGATCGACATCGAGCTTGCGCGCGAGGACACGCACAGCCGGAAACACCTGAGGCTGCGGCCCGGTCGGCCGCTCGGAGGAAATGCCTGCGGCTGGCGGATGTTCGCCGCTGCCGAGTTCGCCGACAATGGTGCCGGTGTCCTGTTCGGCGCCTTCGGTAAATTCGACGAGCGGCGCGCCGACCTTCACGATGTCTCCCTTGCCCCCGAACAGGTGGGCAATGCGCCCGCCAGACGGCGATGGTATCTCAACGACTGCCTTGTCGGTTTCCACGGAGAGGAGCGGCTGATCAGTGACGACATGATCGCCTTCATTGACATACCAGGTGACGATTTCCGCCTCTTCAAGACCTTCCCCTAGATCCGGCAGCACGAACTGGCGCATGGGACAAAGTCCGTCGAGATTTAGCTGAACTGGCACACCTTGCGCGCGGCGGTCACGATGCGTTCGACCGAAGGCATATAGTATTGCTCGAGGCGTGCCATGGGGATGACCGTGTCATAGCCGGTGACGCGGGTTACAGGTGCAAGCAGCGAGGACAGGCCGCATTCAGCGACAGTAGCGGCGATCTCGGCTCCAAATCCGCCGGTGCGAGCCGCCTCGTGCACGATGACGCAGCGTCCAGTCTTTGCGACCGAACGGAGCACGGTGTTTTCATCATAAGGCTTGAGCGTGGCGAGATCGATGACCTCGGCAGCGATACCCTGGGCGGCGAGCGAAGCGGCTGCGGCCGTGGTCTCTTTCAACACTGCGCCCCAACCGATCAGCGTGATGTCGCGACCTTCCCGCAGGACAAAGGCACGATCCAGCGGTAAGGCTTCGCCATTATCCTGCACCTCGCCTTTTGCCGCGCGGTACAAGCGCGTTGGCTCCAGAAACACCACCGGATCGGGATCGCGGATCGCGGCGAGGAGAAGTCCATAGGCGCGTTCCGGCGAAGAAGGGATGACGACGCGCAAGCCAGGAATATGGGCGAGCATTGCCT
>JBATYU010000187.1:0-10390 GCA_049674245.1 Bradyrhizobium sp.
GGGCCACCTTGAATCGGCATGAACAGGTGGCGCTCGAGAGGTCCAAGGCGGTGAACCCGGCGGCTTATGAGGCCTACCTCAAAGGACGGTTTTTTTGGAACAAGCGAACCGGAGATGGCCTGAGGACCGCCATCGGATATTTCAACCATGCAATCGAAATCGATCCAGCATATGCCGAAGCATATTCTGGCTTGGCTGACTCCTACGCATTGTCGGGCGATTGGGAATATGGCGTACTTTCTCCGCAGGATGCTTTCCGCCAAGCGAAGGCGGCTGCGACCGAGGCCTTGGCATTGGACGACAGTCTCGGCGAGGCCCACACCTCTCTCGCTTTCGCCTTGGACCTTTATGGCTGGGACTGGGAGACTGCCGAAACGGAATACAAGCTGGCGATCAAACTGAACCCCGGCTACGCGACCGCTCATCTTTGGTACGCTTGGCATTTGCTCCTGATGGGACGGAATGGCGAGGGCCTGATCGAACTAAGAAAAGCGGAGAGCCTCGACCCTCTTTCCCTAATCATCAGCGCAGACATGGCGGATGCATTGTGCATCGCTCATCAATTTGACGAATCGGTGCAGCAAAGTAAGAAAACGCTACAGTTGGACCCGAACTTCGCCATCGGCCATTATGAACTGGGGCAGGCGTTCGAGCAAAAGCACATGCACGATCAAGCGCTCACCGAGTTTCAGAAAGCGATCGAGATCTCCGGACATAGTGGAGTCTTCGACTCGAGTCTCGCCTACGTTTACGCCGTTTTGGGAAGAAAGGTGGACGCCCTCAAAATAGCCAAGGACTTGGAGGCCCAGCATGACCAAAACCCTTCTGCCGAAGCCAACATCGCCCTGATCTATGTTGGACTCGGCGATCAGAACCAGGCGATGATCTGGTTGAACAAGGGTTATGAAGCGCGATTCAACCCGTCCATCCTGCTGCGACCAGCCTTCGATCCATTGCGGACCGACGCTCGATTCAAGGAGCTTTTGCGCCGTATGGGCCTCCCGGGATGAGAAATGTAGTCGCCAGTTGTGTAGTCTCTTCAAGCAAGGCAATTATCTGGTTGGTGACCGAGCTGTAGGCGCTACTCGGGACGCGGCGGTGGACGGCGCCCTCGATCTGCTAGGCGGAAGTGGCCGGACCCCAGACAAAGCCGTTCGGGGAAGCTGGCTGCGACAGGCGTGTCGTGCCCTGGTCTGGCCTCGCCCTCCTCCGATCTCGCAGGCGCCGCCGCCATTCCAATCGCGGGAAAAGACCGCAAGCTTCGCAAAACTAACGGCGCGAGAACTTACCGAGCATCGGCTTCCCGCCTAAGGTTCGTCGCCGTATCAAGCTGATAAGCGGAGATCCGCTCGATCTGGAATTCGACCGTGGCAGGAGATTTGGCATCGACGAAGCCCACGCCCCCGAAGTTCTTCGCGCCCATCGCTAAATTGACAATCATATACATCGGATCTTCGAAACCTGCTGGAACCTTGATTTCCGATACCGGCTTCCGGTCGATGAAGTAGACGAGGCGATCTTGCTCCCATAGCACACCGTAGTCGTGGAAGTCGGCCCAGGCGTTCGGCACCGAGAAGTCGAACCCGCAGGATTCGACGAAACCGGTGGCCGGAATCCTCCAATGCGTCGTCATCACCACGTCGCCGGGCCGTTGTCCGCGTCCCTCCATCACATCGATTTCCGGAGGCCAGCCGCCATCGTTCGCAAGCAGCCAGAAGGCGGGCCACACGCCGATGCCCAACGGTATCTTGGCGCGGATCTCGAAATACCCGTATTTCTGGAAAAACGATTTCTGGGTCGTCAGAACGCCCGATACGTATTCATTGCTGAACAACACCTCCTTGAGATCGGAAGGTGTCCGGCTCGCGACAATCGACAACACGCCATCTCGAACCTTGAACGGGTCGAGACCGAGCGGGACCATCCCTCGCCCTTCGTAACCGGGATCCACATAAATCTGCTGTTCGCCGTTGTATTTGGTTTGTCGCCTGAGGTCCGAGCCTTCTCCGCCTGCATAGAACGATTCCGGAAGCGAGACGGTGCCTGCGTAGTGCGACACCCATCTTCCGCTCAACAGCGGAGGTTCATCGAAATCGTCGTGAAAGGTCCGGTGCAAAGACACCGTCACCAGCGGTGCTGAATCCGACGCATTGCTACGAGTACATCGCTCGCCGGGCCTGTCGTTCACCATCTGCAAGGAGAGACGCACAGGCGCTGTCTTGAGATCGCCTTGCGCAAATACTGGCGCGGCGACGAGACAAAAAACTGCGGCAAGGACTTTCGATGTCATCGTTGTCCTTAACGGGGCTTTTGGGACTGACAATTCCAAGTCTGTTAGTCGCATGTATGCTTGCGGCCATCACGGCCCCGGTAGAATGCAGCGCCCTGCGCGCAGACACCGTTCGAAGCATATGAATTACTCTGCAAGATTCTGTGCTGATAGTCGCCCGTATATGGATTGTTTGGTCCCTTATTCTGACAATTCGCGTTGGGATAAAACTGCGCACAGTATCCCGGTTCTGAGATCACTTGCTGTGCCATTACCGAGGTTGCAAGCGATATAAATAGAATTGCTGCTGCACCTAAGAGTGCGAAACTCTTCATAACAGTTCTCCATGTTGTCGGTGGGATTCAACCGTTGAGGCTTCAAAAGCGTCCCACGCGGAAAAGCAGCATGGGGCAGCCCGACGA
Source organism: Bradyrhizobium sp. (assembly GCA_049674245.1). Taxonomy (GTDB): domain Bacteria; phylum Pseudomonadota; class Alphaproteobacteria; order Rhizobiales; family Xanthobacteraceae; genus Bradyrhizobium. Next base: position 2,692 of record JBATYU010000187.1, read on the forward strand.
TTCGCAGTTCCGTCGCTTGGGCCTGAGGCCCATTTGCGGGACATATTTTGAGGCATCGGGGTTATCATGATGCCATCGCATGATCTTGGAGTGCAAGGACGGGAACTTTGCAGTGATCGACGTAGCATTTGTGATTGCAGTAGGCGAGCCGCGCCGCGATATCTCGTAGATAGCTCTCCCCGATTGACTCGCAGCACAGCGCACAGAACGATTGCGTGCGGGGTGTCCTGCCATTCACCAAGACGAATTTCATGTGGCGCCTCCTAATGCGAAGAACACCATGTGCGCGGGTCCTCTGATAGCAAGACTCAGATTCGAGGCTCGATATTCTCGAGCTCGCAAATTGTTTTAGGATGCAGGATCACGGTTCCGCGATCAGGAGTTCTTCAAACGCGGCGGACCGTCCGCGTCGGTAGTGATGTTGCAACTCGGCCGCGCAAAGTCCGTCCTCAATACATGGGCGGAAACCTCACCTCAAGTAACAACGTCTTCGAAGATGTTGCTCAGTTGCGAAAACAGATCAGTGCAGTCATCGCGCCAACCTTGTCGATTCAATCCGATCGCTTTTATTGGGGCCGGTCGCGGTTGGAGTAAACTAATTCGCGTCTCTGGAATATTATCACTTGAACTTGAGTCCCTCTATCAGAGGGAGCGCAGGACGACATGATCGCCGGGCTCGTCTTGGAGGACCCCTTTAATCTGGGCATTCGTGCTCCGCATTGATTCTGCCCGACGCGCGGCTTCATCGGTGCAGTCTCGGTGGACGGCGGGGCGCCATTTCTGTCCAAATTCTCGACGGCGTCGGCACCATGACTGAGCTCAATCGCGCGTCGCTTTACAGATCTATCCGCAGCGTCGGCGTCCGGCAAATCCGTCTGGCGTGCGGGCTGGTTCTGTTCGCCTACTTGCTAAGCCATTTCATCAACCATGCGCTCGGCAATATTTCGCTGGATGCCCTTGCCACAGGTGTCAGATATCACACCGCCTTCTGGAAAAGTTTGCCGATCACGACGGTGTTTTACACCGCGGCAACCGCCCATGCCGGCCTCGGGATCTGGGCGCTTTACCAGCGCCGTCAATTTCATTGGAAAGCGATCGAGCCGATACAACTTGTGCTAGGTTTAAGTATCCCTGCCCTCATTATCACCCATCTTGCCGGTGTGCGGTTTGACGACGTACTGTTCCAACATCAAAAGCTCTATCCGCAGGTATTTTACTCGTACTGGATCATGTGGCCATACAAGATGTGGCTGATGTTCATTGTTCTGATCGTATCTTGGGTTCACGGCTGCATTGGACTGTATTTCTGGCTCCGCATGAAGGCGTTCTTCAAGACGGCGGCGCCGTTTCTGCTGGCCGCTGCGGTACTCATTCCGACGCTTGCCATGCTGGGCCTGTATCAGGGCGGACGAAGGGTCGTGGATGACAGCGGCACCGCACAATGGAAAGCGGATAATCTCTCCCAGAGTCAGGTCGGGACCGCTGCGCAGCAGGACATCATCGACAGCATCGTCGATGATTTTTTGATTGGATATGTCTGCCTGATCGGAGTTGTTTTGATCGCGCGCGGCGTGCGCACATTGAATGAGCGCCGCGGCGGCATGATCAATTTGTCGTACGGCAACGGCAGGACGGTTCGCGTGCCGAAAGGCCTGAGCGTGCTCGAAGCCAGCCTGCGCAATAACGTGCCGCACGCCGCCGTTTGTGGCGGTCGCGCTCGGTGCTCTACCTGTCGAATTCGTGTGATAGGCGACTGCAATTCGCTACCGAAGCCCTCAAAGCGAGAAGCCTACGTGCTCAACCGTGTGGGCGCCGGTGCCGATCCGGCAATTCGCCTCGCCTGCCAATTGCGGCCGAACACTGATCTGTCCTTCTTCCAGATTTTTATGCCCCATGTCACAGCGGCTTCCTTCCGCAAAGCAGGTTCTGCCCGCATTGGTCAAGAACGTTATCTTGTCATTATGTTCGTGGATATGCGCGGATCAACCACACTTGCTGAGCATCGATTGCCGTTCGATACCGTGTTCATTGTCAACCGTTTCCTGAGCGCAGTCTCCCAGGCCGTGATCGAATGCGGCGGTCAACCGAACCAATTTATCGGGGATGGGGAACTGGCCCTATTCGGGCTCAACACCGACCCGCAAACCGCCTGCCGCCAAGCCCTTCAGGCGGCAGCACTGATTGCTACGAATATCGATGAGTTGAATCAATTTCTAAGCCATGACTTGCTCGAGCCGATTCGTTTCGGGATCGGCATCCATGGTGGCGAAGTGATCATCGGCGACATCGGTTATCGCGATCACCAGGTGTTCACCGCACTTGGAGACGCCGTCAACGTGGCTGCGCGCCTGCAGGACATGACCAAGGGCCTCGAATGCGAGGCCATTCTGTCAGAGGAGGTTTACAAGACAGCGCGTCTACCGGTTGACCTGTTGCCAGAGCAAGAACTGCCGATCCGCGGACGCGCCGAGCCCATAATTGTCCGCGTTGCTGCAAATGCAAAGATGTTGCCCTCACCGAGAAGCGCCATCGTCGCCTAGGTAATTCGCTGCGGGCATTCTCGGGACTAAATCATTCCAAGAAATAGTTTTTGCGCTTTCGGAATCGGAACACCGGCCGTCCCTGCAGACTGTTCGTTTGCGATCGCGGCTGTTTTGCGCTAAACTTCTATCAAGCAGGGCTGCCGTGCGTGCCGCTATTTACGATTGGACGAGGGTTGGCACCCACGTAGCATCCGGCGGCAGCAGCCTTAAATATCCTGGTCAATGCGGCGCCATCCATTCAGCGGCCTTTCAGGCCTCCCAGGCTGGATCAGTGGCGACAATTTAAGAAAGCGAACAATCTTTCGAGGCAGAACCTTACTAATAAAGAATCGTTCACATAAATTCGACCGAACAAGTGGCGAAATCTAGACGAACTCGCTATCTCGGTTCGGCACACTGCCGAATACCGGAGCTACGGGCGCGCGTCAGTGAAATCACCCAGCTCACGCTGGCGAATTTTCCGTCTCCCGCAGACTATGTTCTAATTCCTCAATCAGCTTCGCAAGCCTTATCGAAGTCGTAGGATCAGATGCTGCCCCCGACAATCGGCGGCACAGATCGAGCTTCCTTTCGAGCTGCTCCCGGTCGCGCTGTTGATCCATGACGGCACACTCCTTACTATGAGACGACGGAACCGCTCGATTAAAGAGACCACCTGTCGTCCAAATATATTCCCGAGTTCCACCGAGATTGTTGGGATTGGCGGACGGTAATAGCCCAGAGATGCGACAGTGATCGCACTTTTGGCTGCGGCGTTATTGAGAACGATCAGCTATCAGCTGAAGCCACTGAAAGACTTATTCTTCCGATCAACAATGAGCTTTCAGCACTCGCCAGCCGGGGACGCCCGCTCGATCTTGACCGGAAAGCACGACACCACGAAGCCGGTCGAGGGCAAGAGTTCCAGTCTCGGACGCAAGGCGGGATGCACCATAAAAGAAGTCGGGCTGATGGAATTTCGTTTCCAGCCCGACCTCTTCGAGCGCGTCACGTTAGCGCTCAGTCCGGACCGATATCGATCCGGATTTGTTGCTCGGCAGCAGCGAACTGCTAGGCCGATCCACGACGCGGACGGATCAATGAACCGACGCGGGTTCGCAAGGGGGACCTTTATCCCAGGGCGCTGTGGCAAATGCGCCCACCGCCGGAGCCGGATGGCAGAGACGCCCGTCAACATAACGCATGGCGGGCGTGGTACTCGCAAAGGCGTCCAATGCGCGGTGCTTCGAGGTTACTTGGCTCTCGCGAGCCATCGCGGGACTTGCAAGGGTGGCTGCGGCGATCAGTGCATCCGACAGAAGTTTAAGCTTGGTCATTCGATTTCTCCATTGGATATGAAAAGCCAATAGTGCTTGGCCCCTCAAAGGTTGCGGGTTTAGCTTCGGGCGAGCCCGCCGGGTCGGCGAGCCAAAGGGTCAATAAGATAGCGTTGCTATTCCGCATCAATCAGGAGACTGGACAGGCGATCGATTTATTCCGGCGAACTTCGCTTGCTGGGATAGGCATCAGTATCGACGATCTAACATTCACGTGATTACAATTCATTGATCACAAAAGGTGTGTCATCACATAGGCGATGCGACTTCTCGCTCGGCGAGTCGGTCCATTGTCCTGATCTCCGAATCCAACGCGGGTGCCGCCAGCCCCTGCTCTCGGATGAGAGCTCGTCCTCGAATTATTAGAGCCACCAACAATCACTTGCCGAGGGCGAAGACGGAAGATCAATTTATCAAACTCCGGGAAGCACGGGACCGCGCTCGCCGCCGATGCGAGCAAGCTGGTCACAGATTTCAGAATGCAACATTGCATCCGTACCCTGTTCTCGTTCGCGGATACGGCTGGGCGCTCTCCTTGAGACGCCCTGCATTTTCCAGCCATATGGTGGAATCAAAATCAAACTGGACCTTCAATGACATCAGCGCGCATTCTGAAAAATGCGTAGAATTCACACCTAAGGCACCAGAGGCTAGCTGCGGGGTCGCAGGTGTTCGACGAAGACCCAGCCATCCCATGGTCCATGCGAATATTTGGGATTAGCCAGACGCCAAGAGACAGCCGTTAAACCACCGTCGACAGCAAGTATCTGTCGGTGATGTGTTTGCCGGCGTCGCTTGCGAACAAGATCGCTGCGCACTTCAGATGCATGCCGGGACCGCTATCTACGGCAACATCGGCGCTGCCGACCGCCTCGACTTCACAGTCATCGGGCCCGCGGTCAATCTGGTCAGCCGCATAGAGGCGGTTGTCAAGACTCTCGTCCCACGGATCGTGGTCAGCGGCGAAATAGCGCGCGCTTACGGCGGCCCGCTACGCTCGCTCGGCAGCCACCAGCTCTGCGGCCTCGCCACGCCGCAGGAATTAATTGTTCGCCCCGGTCGTCACTGGTTCCTTCGCGGGACAGATTCTGATTCAACACGGTCTTGATTCCAACAACATCACATATGAGGCGCTCATCCACTGCTACCAGCAGGGCTTGCCGCCCGACCAGGCCGTCGCGCCTTCGCTAGGCTCGCGATGGCGCGACGGACGTTTACCTTCTTCGAAGCGCGGAGTATAAATTTTGCAATTGTGGTTCAGTCTGAATGCATGCGCATCGAAGAAAAAGAAGTAACGTTCGACGAAAAACCTTGGCATCCGGATAGCGTCTGAGGTCCGTTACACCTTCGCAACACGGACAGGTGCGGCTACTCGCGCATGACGCTCGCTCGCATCGCGCCCGATCCATCCGGTCACGATCTTCGAACATTCGAATGCAGCAAGTGCCAGCACATTTTGATAACTTCGGTGTTGTCCGATCCTATGAAATCAGACCGGTAAAATCGCTGGACGATGGACATAAGCCGCCGAAATAGTCGTGATGCCCGCACATCGAAAAGTCACTCGATCATCCTCGTCCGGCCCCAAACGTAAGGCGCGATCTCGCGCGTCTATGTCAGCTGGACCATGCGCACGGCGGCGCGGCCTTTCCGCCTTTCCTATGTACTCCTTATATTCATTGCAGGCCGCCGCACCTCGAGAGGCTAGAAATCGCGGCGCCTGCCGTACCAGCAATCCCAATCTCGGCGGCTGTCCCAGCCGCCGTTAGCTCGCCAAGCAGTCCACGTCTGGTAGTCGTAGCGCTCGCTGTAGGGATTTCCCGGGTCCCTGTTCTGGCAAAAGGCCTTCCGGGAGTGATGGCCGGGATCTGATATCAAATGCTGAGCCGTTGCGGGTCCTGCCACCATAGAACAAAGGACTACGGCGGCGCCGAAAAGTCTGAGTTTCGTCATGGTACATAAAACTCCATCTCTCGCAGAGCTGACATAGGATTGCATTTAACGAACACCACTAAATTGCATTTTAGAAAGTGGCGGTGTCAAAGGCAGGGCGTGATCGGCCAAGCGAAGGTCGACGGCGACATCGTCGAGCCATCCATCCGATGGCCGTGCCGGTGATCCTCACGACGGAAGAGAGCGCGATGTCTGGATGCGGCTCCGTGGGACGAAGCGGGTCAGCTACGCCGACCGCTGCCCAATGCCCTGCTCAGGATCGTCGCCAGCGGCGAGCGCGAGGAGAGACGTCGGCGGTTTGGCCAATGTCCGCTTCGCGCCGATAGTGTTGCAAAAGTCGAAAATCGAACGACGCTAGAAATCTCGCAAACGTTGATGTTTGGACGACTCCGTCGTTGCAATGCTCTGTAGCGCGGATACGAAGCTTCGTGGTCGTTTTTCTGAGAAGCGATGTGGTCCCTCACATCTCTGCGCGCGAAACGCATCAGCGGCCCTGGAAAATTTCGTTCGTCACCCTCAAAAGACTTTTTCAACAGTATCCGCCAACAGCGGCCGTTCCATATCGCTCATTAGGCGAAAGCCACCAGTCGCATAAGCGGTGGTTTCGCGCTCCGGCGCTACCATGAAGCGTACTAAATCGTGCAACATCGTAGTTTGGCGCACAAAATCGTAGCCTTGATAGGGGGAAGGACTCGAACCCCCGACCTCGGTGTTGTTCTTTAGCGATCAGTCGCCGGACGACCGGTAGACTCAACGTTTTTCATAGCTGTTTCTACACCACCCGCGGTTGCAGGCTCGAGTTCTGCCGGCGCGCTCCGAAATGGTGACCACTCTGATCGCGCAGATGTCCGATTTGCTCGCGCCAATATCCAAATCTACGACGCGCACGTAGTCGACCTGTACCAATGGGTCTGTGCGCGGTATCTCGTTGGTGTGAAGGGTGCAGAAACAAATGCAAAACGCAGTTAAGCTCGGCTCTCGACCGAATTTCAGAACGGATCACGCTGGCTTTCCAAACCCTGTCTCGCCCAGAAGCAATCCGGGATCAACCATCGAAAAACTAAAATTTACCTAAGATTTCAATAACATATGGCGGAGAGAGTGTCAGTCAATCCCTATTGAAAGATAAAGCATTTTCGACCTTCCTAGGCCAAAACCCACCGTTTGGGCTACGGCCGGAAAATGGGATTGCGCCTTCGACAAGAGCCTGTCCCGCCCAATGGCCCGTCATCGACAACAGTTGCCAAGCGACCAGCGAAGGCAAATTGCCGGCGTACCGCTCAGTCCGATCGCCATCCAGTCGGGGAATCTGATGGTGGCTCATCCAGGTTCTGGCCCAGCCCTTCAATTTCCGTCGGCGGTCGACGTCATGAAAGAGCCATAGCGCCGTTTCGCAAAGCAATGCAGCGCGAAGTAAGCAGGCACGCTGTGGCGTCGTTGCCGGGGACTTGCAACACCCCATTCTTGCGTCCGCAGCTTATCATGACGTGAATAAGTAGATGCGCTTGTGGCCCCAAAGGCAAGAAGCGCCCCGCAGCAGCGTGATGAGTGAGCCACGCGGTAGCCACTCGTTTTTTTTCAGTGAGTCGGCGTGCGGATCGGACAATGACGTTGTCGCAAATCGTGCATCTCCGTGCTCCGTCCCATGAATATACCTTGCGTTGCATGTTGAGCCGGACGCTAATTTTGACAACCAGCGCCGCCTGATTGCCTGCGCACCGATCCAGACTCTGCAACACGTCCAAAGGAGGAAAAAATGAAAATGTTAGCTCAAGTCCTGTTTTGGTTGGGACTCATTTCTATCCCGTTCGCATGGCTGGTATGGTACTTTGGGTCGGAGATTGAAATTATAAGGCCAGTCCTTGCCAGTATTAACGATCCTGCTTT
>JBATYU010000188.1:0-7294 GCA_049674245.1 Bradyrhizobium sp.
TTGCAGGCCATTCCGGCGGAGGCCGAACCGGCTGTTTCTTAGGAAGTCGATCGCGATCTTTGCTGGAGTTCAGAAATGAGATTCCGCTTCATCGAAGATCGCCGCGCCGACTATCCGGTGACGATCATGTGCGACGTACTCGGCGTCTCGCCTGCTGGCTATTATGCCTGGCGGGCGCGCCCGGAGAGCCCGCGAGCCACCGCCAACCGAGAGCTCGTCGACGACATCAAGCGGGTTCACCGGGACACCAATGGCCGCTATGGCAGCCCGCGCGTCCATGCCGAGTTGAGGGCTCAGGGTCGGGGGGCGAGCCGCGGTCGCATCGAGCGACTGATGCGCCGCCACGGTATCAGGGCCATCATGGCGAGGCCACGACGGGTGCGCACCACCGACAGCCGTCACGACTTCCCGATCGCGGCGAACCTGCTCGAGCGCAACTTCGTCGCCGCCGCGCCGAACCGGATCTGGCTCGCCGACATTACCTACGTCGAGACTGATCAGGGCTGGCTTTATCTGGCCACGGTCATGGACCTCTACAGCCGCAAGATCGTCGGCTGGGCGATGGCGGATCATTTGCGCGCCGAACTGCCAATGGCGGCCTTAGCGATGGCCATTGCGACACAGCAGCCTGGTCCCGGCCTGATCCACCATTCAGATCGTGGTGTTCAATACGCCTCGGCGGAGTATCGCAAGGCGATGCAGTCTGCCGGCTTCCGGGCCTCGATGAGCCGCAGGGCCGATTGCTACGACAACGCTCCGATGGAGAGCTTCTTCCACACGCTCAAAACCGAACTCGTCCATCACCAGCACTATGCAACACGTGAGGAAGCTCGACGCGATATCTTTGCTTACATCGAGGGCTTCTACAATCGAACGCGACGTCACTCGGCCATCGGATATCTCAGCCCGATCGAGATGGAGCTAAAAGCAGCTTAACCCTGTCCATTTTTTCGGAGGAAGATCAGCAGATCAGATCAAGAAACCTTGGCGCGGTTTCGTTCTCATGTCTCTTGCGGGTCAAAGGCGCCGTTTTGAACGCGCGCCGCTGACTTCCGGTGTACCCCGATAAACGGACGTACTCGGTGGCGGCCGCCACTTCCTCTATTACTATTCTACGGTGCGCCAGAAACCGAGCGCTCTTGTATTGGATTTCCAGAATGCGATGCAGTTGGTTAGCGCGTCCCGCGGCAGCGATGATGCTGGCGCCTAAAGTCAGCCTCAGCCAATGACGCAGGAAGTTCTGGCGGGCCCGGTCGAGCGCGTGACGTTTCACAACGAGGAAAGCGGCTTTTGTGTCCTGCGGATTAAGGCACGTGGGCACCGCGAACTGGTCACGGTGATCGGGCATGCGGCAGTCATCTCCGCCGGCGAGTGGGTTACGGCATCTGGCGAATGGATCAACGATCGCACGCATGGCCAGCAATTTAAGGCGAAGTTTCTGAAGACTTCGGAGCCGACGTCGCTTGACGGCATCGAGAAATACCTCGGATCGGGCATGATACGAGGCAGTGGACCGGTCTACGCCAAGAAGCTGGTGCGTGCCTTCGGCGAGAAGGTGTTCGACACGATCGAAGCCGAGTCCGAGCGCCTGCGTGAGGTCACGGGCATCGGCGCTGTTCGAGCCAGCCGCATTACCGCCGCCTGGGCCGAACAGAAGATCATTCGCGAAATCATGGTCTTCCTGCACAGCAACGGCGTGGGCACGGCGCGTGCGGTGCGGATTTTCAAGACCTACGGCGCCGATGCCGTGCAGGTCATGTCCGAGAACCCTTATCGTCTGGCTCGGGATATTCGGGGCATAGGATTCAAGACAGCCGACGCGATTGCCATGAAGCTCGGGATCGAGAAGATAGCCATGATCCGAGTCAGGGCTGGCATCTCGTTCGCCCTCACCGAGGCAATGGACGAGGGACACTGCGGCTTGCCGATGGTGGACCTGATGCCGCTGGCCGAGAAGCTGCTCGAGGTTCCGATAGACCTCGTTCGGATAGCACTTGATCTCGAAACATCGGAGGGCACGGTCGTTGCCGATAGTGTCGGCGAAACACGCTGCATATTTATGGCAGGTCTGCACCGGGCCGAGCGGGTCATTGCAGAGCGCTTGGTTAAACTTGCCAACGGTAAGCTTCCCTGGGCGTGCATTGATACAGACAAGGCCTTGCCGTGGGTCGAGGAACGGATCGGGCTTGCTCTGGCGGAAAGCCAGGTCGCTGCCATTAAGCTCGCGCTCATGTCGAAGACCCTCGTGATGACCGGAGGACCGGGCGTCGGCAAGACCACCATTGTCAAAGGTATTTTGCGCATTCTCGCAGCGAAAGGCGTGGAGCTTCTGCTCTGCGCGCCCACCGGCCGCGCCGCCAAGCGCATGACCGAGGCGACCGGATTTGAAGCCAAAACCATCCATCGGCTGCTTGAAGTCGACCCAAAGACGGGCGGGTTCAAGCGCGGTGATGATAATCCTCTCGATTGCGACCTGCTGGTTATGGACGAAGCCTCCATGGTGGACGTCATGCTGATGCAGGCGCTCATGAAGGCTGTGCCTGCCACCGCAGCTCTCCTAATTGTTGGCGATATTGACCAACTTCCTTCCGTAGGGCCGGGCCAGGTGCTGGCGGACATAATCTCGTCTGGCGCCACACCAGTGGTGCGATTGACCGAGGTGTTTCGCCAGGCCGCGCAAAGCCGCATCATCACCACCGCCCATCGCATCAACCAAGGCATCATTCCCGATCTCAGCCCGCCTGGAAGAGATAGCGATTTCTATTTCGTCCAAGCGGAAGAGCCGGAAATCGCGGTGCAGCGCATTGTCGAACTGGTGAAGACCCGGATCCCCGCGCGCTTCAGTTTCGATCCCATCCGTGACATTCAGGTCCTGTGCCCAATGAATAGAGGTGGTGTGGGGGCTCGCTCGCTCAATATTGAGCTGCAAGCGGCATTGAATCCAGCGGGCGAGAAAAAGGTCGAACGCTTTGGATGGACCTTCGCGCCTGGTGACAAGGTCATGCAAATCCAGAACGACTACGACAAGGAGGTCTACAATGGCGACATCGGCTATATTGACGAGGTCGCTCTCGACGACGGTGAGCTTTTAGCCAGTTTTGACGGTCGCGCTGTTACTTACGCCTTTGGCGAACTCGACGCACTGGTGCCCGCCTACGCAGCGACGATCCACAAGAGTCAGGGCTCGGAATACCCCGCCATTGTGATTCCAGTCATGACCCAGCATTACGCCATGTTGCAACGAAATCTGCTTTATACGGGTGTCACCCGCGGCAAGAAGCTGGTTGTGCTGGTCGGTCAGAAGAAAGCGGTCGCCATCGCTGTCCGGAATGTTTCTGGGCGCAAGCGATGGTCGAAACTATGTGAATGGCTGAACGGGACATAATCAAGATGCCAGTCGTTGGTGCCGGCATTAGCAACACACCGCAATCACCCATTCGTGCGCGGATGCGCAAAATTTTCGAAGGCCGGATGCGTATGGCGCCAGGCATGCACGGAGACGCACCGCCATTTTCCGGTGAACGCCAAAGCGGGCTTTGGCTTCTAGTGGTTCGGCTTGTTATAGCGTAAATGTAGGAAACTTTAGTTTGCCGTTCTCGTTGTGGATCGCTGCTGCTGGCGCCGGTTTTTGTCGATTTATGCCGTATTGTGGGGCTTTCCCGAATCAGGTGCGGAGAGCCAGCGTGAACCTCAAAGTTCGGAATCTCATTCTGACCGAATCCCAAAAAGCTTGCCTTGAGGCACTTAGATCTCACAAAGAGTCCAAGACTGATATTGCAATACAAGCCAAGCTTGATCTCAAGAAAGCAGAGAAGGCGTTCGAAGCATTGAAGGGACTCGGGCTTGCCAAACGCAGCGAGATGAATAGGTGGAATTTAACGAGACGCGGAAGAGAATGTCGCTGCACGATTATTCCCGATCAACTTCGACGGGGTCGCGCACTTGCTGGTCCTGGGGCTCTGCGCCTGCTCGATATTTTGGACCGACCGATGCGGGGCAGTGAGCTTGCTGAAAGGCTAGGCATCACCCTTCAGAGAGTTCGTCAGCAGGTGGTCAAACTTCATGCGAAGGGACTTGTTAAATTCGGGGATCCAAAAAGAATTCTTGAGGTAGTATCGCGGACAAAGGATAAGACGGTTTTGCTGTCACGCGATGAAGCGCTTGTGCTTTCAGCGATCCCGGATGCCTATGCAACGAACGTCGGGAAAATAAGGCTCGCAGTTTCGCTCTCTGAGAAGAATGTTCATAAGATCCTTAATCGCCTTGTTGCGATGGACGTCGTCGTAGCGAAGATTGGATTTGCTGATGACACAACCTATCAGGTCACCGCGGCCGGATTGAAGCATCCGCAATGCCGTAAGGGCGCCCGCTTGGCGCATGCGCCTCGCCTACCTGTTGAATCAGATCGCGTTCGCGCGGTGCTTTCGGCTATACGCGATTCAGAATCGCTGAGGATCAGAGAGCTGAAGAATGGACTGAAAATACCGCAACCTTCGATAAATGCTCTCGTGCAGTATCTAAAGCGGAAGGGACTAGTGCAAAAAACCAGTCAACAGCAGGCGGCGCCTTATTCACTAACAGAAAAGGGGTTGGGCGCCCTAGCGGAAATGACACGACGACATACTGCAGAATACGTTGAGGGGTCACGCGCCTGAAGGGGTTGGCAAAGGGTTTGAAGGGCCGAGACCCGGCTGGGGCCGCTGTCCACTGCTCTTGAATGGCGGATTTCGATGAGGAATATTGATTCGCAAATCGTGCCGCGCTTGTAACAAAATTAATGCTCTAGCGTGAGGCGGCTCGACTGGGGACGCGAGGGATAACGAAACGTTGTCGGCTTACTGGCGACTAGGGTCGGCCACGAGATCAAGATAAACTCGTGGCTCGCTAGAGATGGGTCAAAATGCGAAATACTCGCCCGGAGTAGAAGACTTCCGGATTGCCCCTAACAACGGACATCGCAAGAGTTCTCGCGCGCTGCTCGGCATATGAGCGTCATGCTGTCCTGCCGCGTCCCACCGTCTGGCGCACCTCGAACCCCTCGAACTGTGGGTGATCCAGATACAGCGGCTTGTTATCCCCTGCCCGATTATGTGCTGCACGGAACGCCTCTGATCTTGTCCACGCTTCAAAGGTCGCGCGGTTTTCCCAGATTGTGTGGGAGGCGTAGAGCGTATGGTCTTCAGCTTCGGGGCCTTTGAGAAGGTGAAACTCTACAAATCCCGGGACTTTTTCCAGATGGCTGTCGCGCGACATCCAGACCTGCTCGAAGGCTGTTTCAGACCCCTTGGCAACGCGAAAGCGGTTCATGGCAATGAACATTAGTGGGTCTCCTCTTCCTGATGGTATCAACACATAGCACGAAGCATAGTCTGGCAAGTTGGTGCGCGGCGGGTCATAGCATAGGATCATTGGCTCAAATAGCAGAGGGGACGATGATGGACATGGTTGTTGTTGCCCGGCGGGTGAACGCCGGAATGTCGGAAGCATTTGAGGCGATCGCGCGACAACAAACATCCTGTGCCTGAGACAGCCGATGAACGCGCCCATTTGGCTGGCTGACCCAACACCATCGCCGTCTCCAGATTTTCTGCTTACTTCACTATCTAACGTGGGGATACGTCATGCCTTCTGAACTCCGCTCGCCTCGTCTCGCTGTTCTAATTGATGCGGACAATGCTTCCGCGAAGATCGTGGATGGACTTTTCGAGGAGATTGCGAAGATCGGGGAGGCAAGCGTTCGCCGTATATACGGCGACTTCTCCAATCCTCGCTCTAAGAGCTGGGCCGATACGCTATCGAAACATGCCATCATACCTCAACAGCAGTTTGCCTACACCACCGGAAAGAATGCATCCGACATCACGTTGGTCATCGATGCAATGGACCTGCTTCATAGCGGTCGGTTCGATGGATTTTGTCTGGTTTCCTCGGACAGTGATTTTACCCGCCTTGCCGCCCGCATCCGTGAGCAAGGCATCGATGTTTTTGGGTTCGGTGAGCAGAAAACTCCGGAGAGCTTCCGGCAGGCCTGTCGAAGGTTCGTGTACACCGAGAACCTGCTTACCGGTGCTGCGAACAGTCAAGATGCCGCCTCAACTTCAAAACCTCTTCAGCCCCCTAGCGCAGCCACGCCCATCATTATGAAGGTCATCACACAGATGGAAAGCGAAGACGGCTGGGTGCCTCTGGGCGAAGTTGGAAAACAGCTTGCCAACCTAGCTTCCGACTTCGATCCGAGAACATTCGGCTTTCGCAAGCTAAGCGATCTGGTGCGAAGGACAAATTCGTTCGAAATCGATCATCCAAAAGGGGGCTCCATGCGCATTCGCACAAAGTCCGCTGCCGGATCACCTCCGAAATCGAAGACCATCACCAAACTAGCGACATGAGAAAAAGGCCGCCCGGAGTAAACGACTTCCGGATTGCACCCTAATTACGGACATCGTCAGAGCTCTCGCATGCTGCGGGAAAAGTTTGTTCAGTTAAACCGCGAGGGATTTGCTGTCTAACATTTGCAGGTACAGGGCGAAAAGGCTATGGAAATCAACGATGCGGACGTGGCGGAACTGGTAGACGCAAGGGACTTAAAATCTCCCGGCGCCACTGAAATTACTCATCTTTCCGATCTAACGCGGGCAGGCAATCCCCACGAAGCGGGTGGAGACCCGGCCTTCTTGTCTAACACGCCGCCGCTTCGCGCTGGCGGGCTGGATTGCGCGCCGTGGAGACGGCAGCTTCCGCGCCGATCCTGGATCCTGCTGTGCGTCTGCCCTCGCCTCTTGTCTTCTGATAGCTGGTTATCGTGTCGGCGGCGGTCTGGGTCACGATGAAGAATGGATTCGCTCGGTCGCTCGGCAGCACCGAAATCACTGGATGACTGTTGCTGGCCATCGGCGACGCTTCCGATTTGGTCGCCATAGCTGTGCCATCAGTCTCGGGATGGCGGGCGAGGTAGCGAGCGCGGATCTGATAGGTTCAGGTCGCGAACACACAGCACCCGATTCTTGCGATTGGTCGAAGGGGGCATTCCTCGATTGGCCAGCATAGTTTGACCGCTGCCCTCCGAAGGCAAGGTCACACGTTCGGATCGTGTCGGGTGCGCCAGTTTTTTCTTATTTTACAGCGCGATATGAGCGCTCGGACTGAAACTCCAACTCTGCCTCGTTCGAGTGAGTAAGCAATCTGGAGGAAAATCGTGGCCGAATGCCGAGACTCACCCCGGCTCCTGTCTGAATGTCGCCCTGTTCGCCCGGACCTCATCGACTATAAAGTCGACGGCGGCTCGGACGCGGGC
>JBATYU010000189.1:0-2820 GCA_049674245.1 Bradyrhizobium sp.
TTGCTTTGCCGCAATGTTGGCGCTAACGGCGGGGTCGCCGGCCACAGCCGAAGGCACCTTCGATATTCCGCCGGGTGCGCATTTCAACCAGCAGAAGCTCGAGAAGATCGGCGAGTTCTTCCGCAACGAAGTTGCGACCGAGAAAATTCCCGGCGCGATCCTGCTGATCCAACAGCACGGCAAGCCGGTCTATCACGAGTTCTTCGGGGCGCGACACCGAGACCAAGGCGCCGATGACCGACGACACCATCTTCCGCATCTTCTCGATGACCAAGCCGATCACCTCGGTCGCGGCGATGCTGTTGCTCGACCAGCACAAGATCAAGATCGACGATCCGATCGCGATCTACATTCCGTCCTTTGCCACCACCAAGGTCGGGGTCACGAAGAAATCGGACAGTGGCGAGAACGTTTTGCAGCTTGAGCCGCTCAAGCGCCGGCTCACGATCCTCGACCTGATGACGCAGACGTCAGGCATCACCTACGGCTTTTATGGCGACAGCCTGGTCCGCAAGGCCTACAGCAACGCCAAGATCTATGACGGCGATTTCAACAATGCGGAATTTGCCGAGCGCATCGCGAAGCTTCCGCTGGCCGAACAGCCGGGAACGTTGTGGGATTACGGCCATTCAACCGACATTCTCGGCCGCATCATAGAGGTCGCTTCAGGAAAATCGCTGCTGCAATATGAGCAGGACAATTTGCTCGGCCCGCTCGGCATGACCGATACCGCCTTCTATGTCACCGATCCCGCCAAGAAGAAGCTGATCGCCAAGCCGATGCCAAAGGACAGCGATTTCCGCGTCGGTTTCGTGGGCTACGCCGATGTTCCCATGAAATGGGAATCCGGCGGCGGCGGCATGGTCACGACCATGTCGGATTTCGCGAAATTTTCCCAGATGATCCTAGACGGCGGCAAGTTCGACGGCAAGCAGATCATCAGCCCGAAATCGTTCGAGCTGATGACGTCGGACCACATCGGACCCGGCTCCGGCGTGCAGCGCGATTTCTTCTATTTCCCCGGCGACGGGTTTGGCTTCGGGCTCGGTTTCGGCGTCCGCACCGATCCCGGCAATGCAAAACCGCCGCCGCCGGGCTCGCTCGGCGAATTGAAGTGGGACGGCGCCTCGGGCTGCTATTTCGTGGTAGACCGCAAGCAGGACATGTTCTTCGTGCTCCTGGAGCAGACCCCATCGGAGCGCCAGCGTATCCCGAAGACCGTCAAGCAGTTGATCTATGAAGCGATGGAGAACTGACGGCGCAGCGTTGCGGCTTTGGCTTGCGGCGGCGATTGCGGTTGGGTCCGGCGCAATCGTCGTCGGAACCCCGCATCAGGCCAACGCGGAATCTACCGCGGCGGCGTCGCGAGGTTTTTCGCGCGAAGGTCTCGACAAGGTCGGCGACTACATCAAGAACGAGATCGCAAGCGGCAAGATCCCCGGCGCCATCGTGCTGATCCAGCAGCACGGCAAGCCGGTCTATTTCGAAAAATTCGGCGTGCGCGACGTCGCGACAAAGTTGCCGATGACCGATGACACGATCTTCCGGCTCTATTCGATGTCGAAGCCGATCACCTCGGTGGCGGCGATGATGCTGGTCGACGACGGTAAGCTCAGGCTCGACGATCCCGTTGCAAAGTACATTCCGGCGTTTACCGATATCGAGGTCGGCGTCGAGAAGCCTGACGAAGACGGCAAGACGGTACTCGGGCTCGAGCCGCTCAAGCGCGCGATCACGATCGAGGATTTGCTGCGCCACACCTCCGGCCTGACCTATGGCTTCTATGGCGACAGCGCGGTGCGGAAACTCTATGCGCAGGCCGACCTGTTCAACGGCGATATGAATAACGCCGAGTTCGCCGAGCGGATCGCGAAGCTGCCGTTGGCGGAGCAGCCGGGAACGCTTTGGGACTACGGTCATTCGACCGACGTGCTCGGCCGCGTCATCGAAGTGATATCGGGACAATCATTGTTTCAGTTCGAGAAGCAGCGGCTGCTCGATCCGCTCGGGATGCGCGATACCGCCTTCTATGTCGCGGATGAGGCGAAGCGGCCATTGATCGCCGAGCCGATGCCCGAAGACCGCTCGATCAGTCCGTTGACCGGAATGAGGGACCCGATGATGCCACGGCGCTGGGAATCCGGCGGCGCGGGCATGGTCGGCACCGTCGGCGACTACGCGCGATTTGCGCAGATGCTGCTGAACGGCGGGACGTTCGAGGGCAAGCGCTATCTCAAGTCGGAAACCATCGCGCTGATGACGACGGACCATATCGGGCCGGATACAAGGATTGCGCGCGATTATTTCTATCATCCGGGCGCGACCAGCGGGTTCGGCCTCGGCTTTGCCGTACGCACTTCGACGCCGCCAGATAAATCGTGGCCGCTAGGCGAATACCGCTGGGACGGCGTCGCCGGCACGTTCTTTTTCATCGATCCGATGGACGATATGTTCGTGGTCTTCATGGTGCAGACGCCTTCGCAGCGCGGGCGGATTCAACTAGCGCTGAAGACGCTGATCTACGGGGCGCTGGGCTACTGACCGTTGACGTACCCCCTTACGATCTCGCGCACCAGGCCGACCGTTTCTTCGATCATCGCGGCGGTGACGTCGAGATGGGTGCAGGCGCGGATGCGGCCGTCCATCGTGGCGAGCAGCACGCCGCGCTTGCGCAAGCCTTCGACCATCCTATCGCCGGTGACGCCCGATCCGTCGGGTTTGAAGAACACCAGATTGGTCTCGGGCTGTTGCACCTCGATGCCGTTGATCTGCGAGAGCGCTTGCGCCAGCGCGCGTGCGTTGGCGTGATCCTCCGCGAGG
>JBATYU010000190.1:0-6561 GCA_049674245.1 Bradyrhizobium sp.
CGAACGTGTCGAGCGCATAGAGCCCGCTATACTGATTGGTGGTGCGAAGCGCGACCGGGCCGATCGAAACCGGATTGCCGGATTGGCCGAGAAATATTCTTGAGCCGGTGACGACGAAGTTTGGTCCGATCGTGCCCAGTTCGGCACTGGCCGAAAAGCGCGTCACGCTTGAATCGAAACTGGTTCCGACCGCGAAATGGTTGTTGTGGCCGAACAACTGATCGGTATTGGTGGCCTGCAATGATACGCCGGTCGTGGTCGAATGCGTCGTCGTCCGATCGAATTCGCCGAGCACGGCTCCGGGATCGAAGGGATCGGCAAGCTGGGTCCCATTCAAGCCATTGGCCGGCGTGCTGCCGTCGCGGAAGCAAAGCAGCGTCGGGTCGGCGACGCAGGGTTGAGCTCCGGTCGGATTGGCATCCAGCATCTTCTGGTCGAAAACCCGGACATGAGCGACGCCTTCGATGGTCCAGCTCGGCGTGGCCTCGACTTTTCCGGTCAGATTGACATAGCCGGCACGGTTTTCCGTGATTTGCGGCGAGGTGTAGGTCGCGCCCCAATATTGCTGGAGCAGTTCGATCGGCGCGGTCGCGGTGGCGCCGAACTTGTTGTCGGCCGCACCCATATTCAGGTGAAATTCCGCCTGATCGTTCTTGACGCCGATGTCGCCGTAAAAGCGCCGAACGTCCGACACCGAAAAATTGCGAAAGCCGTTGTCGTGCAGTCCTTCAAGCGCGCCGTAGACGGCAACATTGTCGACCTGCTTGCCCCACTGCGCCGAGCTTTGGATGCGCCCGAACGAGCCAGCCATCGTATCGATCTCGGCGCCGTGATAGCCAAAACCATCCTTCATCTGCACGTTGACCGCGCCGCCGAGCGCGTTCAAGCCGAACGCGGGGTTGTTGGTCACGACTGTGACCGATTTGATCGCGGAGGTCGGAATCAGGTCCCAGTTGACGGTGTCGCCGAACGCTTCGTTGATGCGGACGCCGTTCTGGTACACCGCAAGTCCTTGCGGCGTGCCGGACACCGGGGATGCGACAAATCCGCGGAATTGTACGTTCGGCTGAAACGGATTGCCCGCGACCTCGTTGACGATGATGCCCGGCACATATTTCACAAGGGCATCGCTGATGTTCAGCGATCCGGTCTGCCTGATCTGGGCGGCGTCAACTGGGTAGACGCTGGCCGGCGCCTTGTCGGGATCGATGCCGGCGCCGGATAACGGCGTCGCCGGATACACCACGAGTTTCGGCAAGGCCCGAGAGATGCGCGTCGCATTCTCGTTGCGGCCGCGTTTGATGCTCGGCTTCGTTCCGGTCACCACGATCGGCGGCAAGGCCTGAACGGCGCCGGACGCCTCTTGGGCGTAAGCAGATCCGTTGCAGGCAAACGGGCACAGCGATATCGATACAATCAGCAGATATCGGAAACTCATCGTCTCGTCCCGTTTCGCCGGTTGGGTACGAGACATTATCGATGCGTCGGGGAAGCTCGGCCAGCGGCAAAAGGTCCGCGGCTTGGCGACCTGTTCTTCCCGAAATTCTTCGGGAAGAATTCCCGGCCCACACTAGAAGCGTTGGCCGATGGGGACGAGCGCCTCCACAACCACACCTCCATCGCTGGAACCGACGGTCAGTGTGCCGCCCAAGGCCGCAATCCGCTCGCGCATTCCGGTCAGGCCGAGGCCCAATCTGGTATCCGGTTTCAATCCGCGGCCATTGTCCCGCACACGGACAAGGGCGCAGCCGCGGCCTATGCTCGCAAGCTGCTTTGCAGGTTCGATCGTTACATTGACCGAAGTTGCGCTTGCGTGGCGGAAGACGTTGGTCAGCGCCTCCTGAACGGTGCGGTAGATCGTCAAGTCGGCCGTCTCTCCGGTCTCGCCGAGCGACTGCGAAATCGCCGTCTCGATCATCACCCCCGGATGGGACTCCCGCCACAGGCCCACCAGGGCGCCGATCGCATCGCGAAGACCCAGCTCCGCAAGCCCAATCGGCCGCAGCCGTTCAAGAACCCGCCGGTTGAACTGCTGCAAGGCATTGACCTGTTCCAGGATGGCGTCGCCATGCTTTCGCATCACGCCTATATCCAGCTCGCGTATGTCCGCAACCCGCATCAGCGAGCTGACATGGGCCCGCAGCGCAAAAAGATACGGCCCAAATTCATCGTGCAGCTCCCGGGCAATCTCCTTGCGCTCGGCGTCCTGCAGCGAGACGGCGCGTTCCGCCAGCTGTCGCCTCTCTTCAACGGCATCTCCCAGAGTTGCCGCAAGATGGTTCAGCTTGGTGCAGATCGCGGCCAATTCCGGCGAACCTCCCGGCTTCACGCGCGTGTCATAGCGGCCGGCCGAAATATTCTTCATCGCTTGCGAAAGCGATTGGATCGGTGCGAGGGCCCGGCTAACCACCATCATCGTGATCAGGAAAAGCGCAGCCGCGATCGCGGAACCGACTTGAAGCTGGGTCACGATCCCGTCCCAGATCTCGTTCATCTCATCGTTCGGATGTGAGGTGATGACGAGCGATTCCAATTTGCCGTGAATGGAGATCGGGACATCCACCGCGGTCTTTTCCGGATGGACGAGCGCAACGAACCACGCGGGGACCGAAGATGGCTCGCGGCCGTCGCCGGAACCATCAGCCGTCGCGGATTTAACCTCTACCGCACCGTCCTGTCGCGTAATGCTGACGTGACGCAGCTGGTTAAGGTCCTGAATAATCCGGCTCAGCCTTGCGTCGGGGTCCGGTGTTTCGTTCAGGCTCACGACCAGGGTCCCGATAAATTCGCGGGCCAGTCGTATAACGCTCTGATCTTCGGCCTGAACCCGAGGCCCCGCCTCCCGCACGAGCCGTGCGATGTTGATGACCAGGCCAAGCGTGAGAATGAGCGCCAGAAGCACGTTGAGCCGGGCACGCAAAGAGAGTTTCTGCCACATAGCACTCGTCCATATCGGCGGCCTGCGCAAGTTCCTGCTCACAGGGAACGTTGACAGGCAAAAAGGGCGGCTATCTAATTGAACCGTACAGCACTTGCGCCCGAGATGCACAATCCGGCGCGAGGTAGCGAGGGCGCGGATGTTGGTGTCGCTCGGTCGTCTGATGCGATGCAACAACCGACGTCGACACAGGGTTTGGGGCAACGCCGATGCGTGTTCTGATCGTTGACGATCATCCCATCGTGGCTTCGGGTTGTCGTGCGCTATTCGCAGATGACAGCGATATCGTGATACTGGAAGCCTCGGATGCCGAAAGTGGCGAGCGGGTATTTGCCGCCGAGCACCCCGACGTCTGCGTTCTCGACATCAATCTGCCGACCGTTTCCGGATTTGAGCTGGCGCGGCGAATTCTTGCGCGCGCCCCGTCCGCGCGCATCATCATGTTCAGCATGAATGACGATCCGGTATTCGCCGCCCGCGCGATCGAGATCGGTGCGAAGGGTTACGTCTCGAAGTCCGGAGATCCATGCGACCTCGTCGAGGCGATCCGTGAAGTCGGAAACGGCGGCGTTTATTTGCCTGCGGCGATGGCGCGAAGCGTTGCCTTCGCTGGGCCGGCCTTCGCCCAGAGCCCACTGTCGAAGCTGACGTCACGCGAGATCGAGATATTGCGCCTGCTCAGCACCGGCAAAAGTCTTTCCGAGATCGCGTGGCTGGTCCATTCCTCCTACAAGACGATTGCCAACACCTCGTCCATCATTCGCCAAAAGCTCGGCCTGCGCTCGGCTTCCGAACTCGTGCGCTTCGCGATCGAGACCCGGCTGGTATGACGTCGAAAAATTAGAGCATGATCCGGAAAAGTGGGTACCGGTTTTTCCGAAAAGATCATGCTCAAACAAAAAGAAAAAGATAGAGCGGGATGACGATTCGAAGAAAAGTCATCCCGCTCTACCGCGCGCCGGCCTCGATCGCTGCCTGAGCCAGCAACGCGCGCATTTCATCACAGATCGCCCCAACAACGTCTTGGCTGCGCGCACCTCGCGGCAGCGGCAACGCCTCCTCAAGGATGATGCGCGCCGGCCGGTCTGACAGAAAAAACAGCCGATCCGCCATTTCGACGGCTTCGGTCAGATCATGGGTCACGAGCAGCGTTGTTACCTTCGCTCGCGCGGTAAGCGCCAGGAGTTCTTCGCGCAGCCGGTCGGCGAGCGCCTCGTCAAGCGATACGAAAGGCTCGTCGAGCAAGAGAAAATCCGGCCCGACCGCAAATGCGCGGGCGATCGCGGTGCGGCGTGCCAGTCCCAGTGACAGCTCGCCGGGATATCGGGCGAGATGAGAGCCGAGACCGAGTATCTCGAAGAGATCGCCGAGATCGACATTGGCTCGGTCGGCGGGCAGCGCCAGGCGGATATTTTCCTCGACCGTCCGCCAAGGCAGCAGTCGAGGTTCCTGAAATACGATCCCCAGACACCCGGAGCCTGGGGTGCGGAGCTGGCCGCGGAAATCCGGATCCAACCCGGCGGCAATTTTGAGAATCGTGGTCTTGCCGCAACCGGAAGGGCCGATCAGCGCGCCAAACGATCCGGCATCGAGCCGCAGTTCCAGACCCCGAACCACTTCCACCAGCGCGCCATCGGCGGACACAAAGCTCTTGGTCTCGATGCGAAGCTCAAGCGGAGCGGCGTCTCCAGCGGTTTGCGCGTCGTTCAAGCGGTTGCACCACGAGGCTTTCGATGACAAGCATAAGCACGATAAAGCAGATCGCATAGCTCAGTATCTTGGCCATGTCGAACAACGAGAAAGCCGACCCCAGGACGAATCCCACCCCGTTGGGGCGTCCAATCAACTCGACCACCAGCACGATCTTCCAGACGATGGAAAGCCCGGAACGCGAACTTGCCGCGAGATAAGGCGCGAGCTGCGGTGCGACGAGGTGACGAATCCTTGAAGGCCAAGCGAATTGAAAGGCCTTCGCCATTTCGTCGAGCTCGGGGTCGAGCGCACGGGCGCCCTCGCGCACCACGACGACCACGTTCGGCAATTTATTGATGGCCACAGCCAGGATCGCCGCGGTTTCGTTGAGACCGACCCAGATGTAGGCGAAAATAACGATCACCAGCGCCGGCATGTTAAGGAGCACGACGAGCCACGGATCGGCATACCGATCGAGGGCTTTCGAGCGTCCCATCGCATAACCCGCGATGGTGCCGAGGACAATTGCGATCGCGAACGAAGCGACCACACGACCGAGCGTGCAGGCCATCTGGAATGGCAGCTCTCCGCTGCGGATATCGGCCAAGATGGCGGCTCCGATCGTCAACGGACCAGGGAGAAGCCGCGACTGAAGCAGCGTGGCTGCAATGGCCCAGATCCCAATCAGGGCAGTCAGCGAATATATTCTCGGCAACAACGCTCCATCTCCGTGCGGGCCGGTTGGTAGTAAAGGCCTCGATCGAGCTCCCGCGATGGACCTACGAGGTCCGCGCCGCCAATGCTCGCCAGCGCCCTGAACAGCGTGCGGGCGTCCGCTTCTTCTGCGGCGATCGGCCGCTGCGGCATTCCCTCTCGGGTCCGATCACGATAAGCCTTGAATGTCCGATCATCATTCGCGTTCATCAGCGGGCGCAAGGCATCCCACTCCTCGTCGGATCGAAGCATGATGTCATTGGCTTGTTGCGCGGCCGCGATGAAGCGATCGATGGCGCTCTCGTGAGTGGCCGCGAATTGCTCGGAAAACACATAACCGATGAGGGCGACCGGTTGGTGCAGCCCAAGCGCCGCCTCGGCATCGCGTATGTCGAAGATACGACGATAGCCTCTTGTCTCGAGGCTGGCACAAAAATTCCAAAAATTGAGGCTCGCTTCGGCCTCGCCCTGCTGCAATTTTTGAGAGATCAGGGGCGGAGCGCCGTACGCGAGCTTCGCCGCATGCTTGAGATCGATGCCCTGGCGGATCGCGGCCGCCTGGACGATCAGCCAGCTTTTGTCGAGCGGACCGCCCGCGATGCCGAGAACGCGCCCTTTGAGGTCCTTGATCCCACGGATGGGCGAATCGTCCTTCACCATGATGGCGCCGGCCGCGCTGGAGTAGGGATAAAACAGCCATTTGGCCCCGAGCGCGCGTGCACGCGCGGCCCAAAGCCAATCGACGACAGCGAGATCGACCGAACCGCTGTTGAGGGCGAGCTTGCCTGCATCTGGGGAAGCAAATTCGCTGATTTTCAGATCGAGTCCGGCATCCTCGGCGAGACCGTGGCGGCGGATCACGTCCAATTGCCAGGCAAGTGTGCCGGTCGTTTGCAGGCCTATTCGCAAGGTGTCGGTGGCCCGCGCTGGTACGCTGCCAGCAAGGCAGAGAGCCACGAAAATCTGCAACAGGGATGTCGCTCGCACGTCGCCCATCCTATTAAACTGCCTGCACTATCTACCCACCAACGAGATAAGCAAATGCCCGCCAATCTCGCTGCATTTGGGGCATGAGATGGCAATGTCGGCACAGGAGAGTACTATCAACTGCGCCCCCGGTTCCTCCCGTCCCCGTGCGCCAATTCTGGATGCAGTGCGGCAAAACCTCGCGCAGCATTTAGTCGGGGTTAGTTGCGCCGGCTTCCACGGGAATAGCG
>JBATYU010000191.1:0-5850 GCA_049674245.1 Bradyrhizobium sp.
GTCGAGCTCGGGCTGAAGGCGAAGGGGAAATAGCCCTGGCCCGCGATTTGTCTCGCTATCCGCGCCCAACAAGCGCAGCCTTTGCTGCGGGGGCCTCTCGATAGGACGTCGGTCGTGAACGGCAATATACTGAACAGCACAGGCATCCATGTCGGCGTGGGCTGCGCTGATCCACGGGCCCAAATTGGCGTCGATCAAGCCCCGCCTACTGGGGCTCGCTGCCCGGGCGGACCTACACGTTCTTCACAAACGGCATATCTTGCGGTGCCTAGTGAACATTGGGAGCGATGACAGTGAGATCGCTCCTCTCCGGGAAGAAGTCACCGTAGATCCGAAGGGCATCGTCGTTGTTACAGGCTGGCCCAAACACGTTGAAGCGAAATCCGGCTTTACCTTCGACTATGAGTTCATGAAGTCGGAGGTGTCGCGCCTTGCTCGGCTCTTCCGGATATCAGACGGTCAGAGCGCCGACGCGATAGCCGATGAAATCAAGCGTCTTTGGCCTCAAGCTAGAGACATGGACTTCTTTCCAGGTCACGATCGGTATCGCAGGGAGCGGTCAGATCGTTACGAGTTCTATCGTGAGCACGTACAAAGGCACGCGATGTTGAGCGCTGCAACGACATTACGGAAGTCGCGTCCAGTTGCTCGCGACAGCTACGACCAAGACCCGACGTCACCGTTCGCTCAGTGGCTAAAGGACTACGATGTTACCTTCAATGACGGAACATGGCTGTCCGACCACAAGGACGAGGTGCCCGAGAACGCTAAGGCTAATTTCATGGGGCCGCGCGTCGGAAGCAAGGAGTCGATCATAGAGGCTACGGCCGTCTTCGAACGGCTTGGACTTACCAGTTCTGTTTCCAGCGCGATGGTTCCGATCTTCGGGCAGTGGCACTCGCCCGACGGCGTTCATATCCGTATCGTCTCAGCGCTAGGAGCACGTCGAGGGATCATTGGTTGTTGTGACGCCTTCTCTACGAGGACCGACCATGACCTCTGGCTCCCAATGTTTTGGCATGACGGTGTGGACGACCCGCACAGGCAGGAACGACCATTTGAGCCCTTTATCTGGACGCAAGATAGTTACGGCCTAGGCGCGGATGCCGGCGAAGAGACGGCGACCGGTGGTGCTGCTTCGCGGCCTCGTCTCGGCATTGATCTCACCGCTAAGCTCGGCCTCACCGCTGACGCAGATAATCGCGAATGGAAAACCGCAAATAACGAGCTGGCCTTGCGAAGCCAAGTTTGGGGCGAATGGGTTCCGGATGCTGACAACCACCGCCATCACCGGAACGAGGATGGTGAAATTTTATGGGCGGCTCCGGACTGGTTGAACCAAGCGCTACCGAATTTAGACAGGCAACTCGTCTACGCTGTGACGCTGGAAAAATACAAAGACAGCCGCTCGTACAGCGATGCCTCTGGTGCGAAGGCCGTCTATGTTGGAACGAGGCCAGCGGGAAAGAGCATTCGGTTCTGGTTAGCAAAGAAGGCCTCTACCAAAATCTACTAGCCCTGCCGAATTGAGGTGCGGCGGAGGCGGCCGCTTTCAAAGCCACGGGGTTGCGCGTGTAGCTCACTCAGACGGTGCGGAAAGCGCTCAAAAATAACCGTTGCGCCTCAAAGGACGGATATGGCCGGTCGTTGTTTGTGCTGGGGAAAAGCCGCCCGGTCACGCCGGAAGTCGCGGGTTCGAGCCGCCGGCCCTTTCGCCCCTGAACAGACCGCGATCAAATTCCACGGATTTTCCACGTCTCGACTTGCGTGGTTCGCGACTCGTTCCGCGCGATAGCGGCTTTTTGAAACCGTAAAACCCCAACAAATCCAGCGTTTAAGCGGTTCAGAAAAGTTGCGGCCAGCCCTTGGGGGAGGGCTGGCCGCGCGCGATCCGGTCCGGGACGGGGAGGGGTGGGGATGTGACCGGGTCGCGCAACTCCTGTTTCTCGTGTGTTCGTGGTTCTCTCAGTGGTCGTTGGCGCTCGCGGTCGAGACCGCGGGGCGGCCGTCGCCGAGCGAGACCCAAACGTTCGGATCGCTCTGCGACTGACGCTTGACGAAGCGGTATCCGGTCTCGGTCCAGGCCACGACGTTCTCGTTCTGGTTGTCGAGGACGAACTCGCCCTTGTCGGTCTTCACTGTCAGCACCGCATGGCCTTCGCCCTTCTTGTCGCGGACCACCGTGATCAGCAGTGCCTCGCGCGGCCAGCCGGCATCGATCAGCATCTTGCGCTTCAACAGCACGTAGTCCTCGCAGTCGCCGTAGCCGTCGGATGGCAACGACCATTTCTCGACCACACCCCAATGCTCCATGTCGGTCATCGGCTTGATGGTTTCGTTGACCCAGCGGTTGACCTTGACCAGATCCCGCCATGCGGTCTGCGACATCACGATGTCGCGTGGCTGTGACACGCCGCCGCGGCATTCGCTCGGGTTATCGGCGCAGAATTCGACCCAGCCGATCGGTGCGCGCGCGGTGTCGCCGAGGCTGGCATAAAGCGTTCGCTCGTCGCCGGCGTATGCCGACGCGGTGATCGCCATCAGCATGGCGACAACCGCCAATCCTTTTCCCTGTCCCTTGCGCTTGAGCATTGCGGCCCCCGTTTTTCTTGTTGGGTCCACATTTCGCACAAAGGATTTGCGCCGCCGCTAAGTACGCCGAGTATATTTGAGGCGAATACAAGTAAAACCAGCGGCTAATTCGATCTATACTTGAATCGAATTCGACTAAGATTTTAAACAACTGCAATTGAATAAAATTTTACGGATTAAGCTCTGACGGGCCGTCAATGCGGCGCTTACGCGAGCAAAGCCTCGCCGCATTAACCAAAGGGCGGCCAGGCCAAAGCATCGAAAAGGCGGCATCCGGCAACGCGGAGACCGCCTTTTGAGGTCGGAAAAATGCGGAATTAAAGCGCGCGGCGCTTTACCGCGCGGTAACGCTGTCTTCCAGTGTTTCGGCGAGCTGCGCGTGGATGAACTCGATCGCAAAGCCTTCTTCGAGGTTCCGCACCACGCGGGATTGGACCTTGCCGAGCATGACCAGGGATTTGAGCGGCGGGCGGTTTTCCGCGGCGATCGCGGCGCCCGACAGCGACATGTCGATGATCCGGCAGGTCATCTTGGTGCCGTCCTCGAGCGTGAGCATCGCGATCGGGTTACGCGGGATGATACGGTCGTGGCGGCGGTCTTCCGGCAGATTGAGGATGTCGCGGTTGGCGAGCCAGGTGAGCTGGGCGGCGAGCTTGTCGCGCTTGCGCGCGGTGGCGCCCACCGTCATCGCAAAGCCGTTGTCGAGGATGCGCGTGATCTTGCCCTCAACGCGGCCGATATGGTCGAGATAGGCGATCACGCGGTCGCCGACATTGCCGATCCCGGGCGCCAGCAACGCCAGGCCACCCGGCGACATATTGATGATCTGGCAGGGGAATTCGCGCCGGTCGGGCAGCATATAGCGGCCGAGCAGGTGGACCTTGACGCGCTGGAAGCGCCGCCGCTCTTCGGTGACCGGAAGGGAGGATTTTTTGTGCGCCAACGCCATTTGTGCCACCGCGCCGAGGGGCTTCTCGGCGTTGTCAGACCCTACGGCCAGCAAGGTTAATGGGTAGTTAGCGCAGCCGGCGTGAAGCGTGAGCAATCAGGGGTAGCGAACCTTCAAAATTGTTCGACGAGCCGCGGTGTGGTGGCCGCGATCCGGTTGAACACGAAGAGCAGGAGCGGACACGCCACCAGCACGACGGCGCCGAAGTCGAATGCGGCGCTGGCGCTGCCGGTCCATTTGGCGCAGGCGCCGCCGCCGACGGGCCCGACCATCATCGCGGCGTAGAACAGGGTGTAGAATACGCCCATGCCGATCGCGCGCGTCTCAGGCCGTAGCACCCGCGCGGGCAGACTCATCATCGGACCTGCCGGCAAGCCGCCCAACAACCCAAGACCTATGATCGTCAAAATGACCGCGTCGCTGTGCGACAATATCAGCATCAACATGGCGAACACGATGCAGCCCGCAGCGAGAATCGCTCCAGGTCGCCCAGTGCGATCGGCGAGAAATCCGCCCGCGGGAACGAAGACAATCCCCAGCCACAATCCGACGCTGATGGTCCCCGCCGCTGCGCCGATCGACCAGCCGCGCTCGACCAGCATCGAGGGCCCGAAACTGAAGATCACCGCAAAGCCGACATTGTACAGGCCCCACATGAGGCCCGCCACGACCACTGCGACCAGGGTGCTGCGGTCGAGCCGTACTGAAGTCACGGCTGCGCTCGCGGAATTCGACGGCGCTTGATAGGCTGTGGCAAGAAGAACAGTTGCCAGCCCAATCAGCGCGGCCACGGCGAGATGCACTGCGCTGACGCCGTAGGTCGTTCCGATCAGCGGCAGCGCGAGCAGTGAGAGCGCAATTCCCATCGGCCATGAATTGACGAAGATCGCCATCGCAGTTGCGATCTCCTTGCACGCAAACCAATCGGCGATCATCTTTGTCAGCAGAACATTCATCAGCACGGCGCCGCCGCCGGCGATCAGCCGTCCCGCGATCTGGACGTTCCAGGAAGGCGATAACGCCATCGCAAGGCCGCCGATCAGCATCAGCAACAGGGCCGCAAGAACGGTCTTCTTGTCGCCGAACCTTTGTCCGATCGCGCCACCCGGCAGAGCCAGCGCAATGCCCGGCGTGAAATAGAGGCCGATCAGGATCCCAATGTCGGCAAGACCAACGCCGAACTCCCGGCCGAGCAACGGCGCCACGGAGGCGACGCTTTGGAATTGAAAGGCCATGGTGAGGCGGACGACGAACAGGACGGCAAGGATGCTCCAGCGATTGCGCAACGCCTTGCTCCCGATTGAAATTGCAGCATCAGCTGTGACGGCAGCATCGGCATGTGTCAACCGCTGCGGGTAGGCAAGCTTAGCGTCTGTGTTGGCTTCACCTAATCTGAAGACCACGAGAACGCTAGGCCTCAGCTCTTGCTGGTATGGCCCCAGGTCTCGTCCCAGTCCGCACCCGAAGCATCGACGACGCGGCCGTCGGCCTCGAAGAACTTGTTGGGGACCTGGAAGATCGCAAGCATCAAGCCGCCTTCGGGGCACCATGCGACGTGGCGGCTACCCGCCTCGCGCCAGACGAACTCGCCGGCCTTGCATGCGATGCCCTGCGCGGGGCCTTCCTTGTCGACCAGGCTGCCCTCGAGCACATAGGTCTGCTCGATGTTGACATGCTCGTGGTCGGGCAGCACCGCGCCCGGCGCAAACCGCATCAGCGCGGTCATCAGGCCGGTCGAGCGGTCGAACAGCAATGTCTTGGCCTCGCAGCCGGGGAAACGGGTCTTCTGCCACTCCATGCCATCAGGACGAACGACGTGGGAATGGGTGTCGGCGGTCTTGGAATCCTTCGGCGTCACGGCGTCCATGGCGATGCTCCCGCTGCAATGATGTTTTCCGGGATCTTATCAGCACCGCAGGCGCCCGTCAGTGGCTAAACGCGCGGATTACGAGCCTAGAGCATGATGGCTTGGAGTTGAATCGCCTCGTCGCAGCGCGAAGCATTAACGGTCTCGTGTTCCGGACGCGGCGGGCGCTGCACCGCTGAGCCGGGACCCAAAATTGCGAAAACAACCCCATGCAAAGTAAAGAAGGCGCCGGCCCAGCAGGGCACCGCTACCGCGCCGCGTCCGGGGCACGAGAAAAAGCGGCCCATCTCGCAGCCACCAACCTAATCTCATCCCGCTCTAGTTCTACTGTGTCATAAATGCCGTCGTATTTGATTGGGCGCGTGCGACGGACGTTGAAGGCGCGAAGCTGAGATTGCAGCACGGACAACGTGCCAGTTTTCTGGCGAGGGCGACCGTGAGC
>JBATYU010000192.1:0-4337 GCA_049674245.1 Bradyrhizobium sp.
GTTCAACATGATCACGGCGTCCGCCGTGATGGGCTCGCACGTGCGTGTCGGCCTGGATGCCGTCGAGCATCGAGAGCGCGTCCTGCCTAGTCGCGGGCGCCAGGCGGAAGGTGATGTCCTTCAGAACTTCGACGAGCACGCCTCCGAGGCCAAAGGCCACCAGCTTGCCGAATGAGCCATCGGTGATGGCGCCGACGATAACCTCGGTGCCGCCGACCAGCATCTGCTGAACCTGAATGCCTTCGATCTTGGCGTCGGCCTTATACTTCTTGGCGTTGGCGAGAATGGTCTCGTAGCTAGTTTCAGCCTCAGTGGCGGTCTTGACGCCGACCACGACGCCGCCGGCCTCGGTCTTGTGGAGAATGTCCGGTGAGACGATTTTCATCACGACCGGAAAACCCATACCTGCTGCGATCTTCGCGGCCTCGGCTGCCGATCTGGCCACGCCTTCCCGCGGAACCGGAATTCCGTAGGCGTCGCACACCAGTTTGCCTTCCGGCGCCGTCAGGCTGCTGCGCTTATCCGCCTTGACTTGATCAAGCACCTTGCGGACCGAGTCCTTGGAATTCGACATTGAGGCTTCCTCCCGGGCGTCGTTTTATGGCATTTGGTATGCCAGATAAAACGTTGTCAAGACAAGCAGAATAAATGGAAACGCCGAAAACACGGGCAACTTGACAGTCTGGCATCTGGTATGCCAAAAATCTCGCTTGTTATTCTTCTGTTGTAAGACGCCTCCCCCGAAGAGGAGCCACGTCGTGCCCATACGGAAACAAACCAAGGCGCCACTCACCATGGCCGACGCAGATATTACGATTGTCCGCATTGCCCCGGAGACGAGCTTCAAGAACAAGGCCTATGAGGCCCTGAAGGAAGCCATCCTGAAGATGGACATCTATGCGACGCCCGAGCCGGTGATGCTCGACGAGCGCGCGCTATCCGAGCGCCTCGGCGTCAGCCGCACGCCGATCCGCGAAGCCATTGCGATGCTGGAGCAGGACGGCTTCGTGAAGACCGTGCCACGCCGCGGCATCGTCGTGGTACGGCGGACCAAGAGCGAGATCGTCGACATGATCAGGGCCTGGGCGGCGCTCGAGAGCATGGCGGCGCGGCTGATCACGACCACCGCGCGCAAAAAGGACATTTCGGCGCTGCGCGAATTCTTCAAGGATTTCGGCAAGGACCGCCTGCCGCAGGATCATGTCGAGGAATATTCCAAGGCCAACATCGCCTTCCATCAGGCGCTGATCTCACTATCGGAGTCGCCGGTGCTGGTCGATATGACCACCGATATCCTCTTGCATGTGCGAGGCTATCGGCAGCTCACGATCGGTCGCGTCGACCGCATCGCAGCCTCGCTGCCCGAGCATCTGGCGATCATCGAAGCACTCGAAGAGCGCGATACCGAGCTTGCTGAGAAGCGCGCGCGCGACCACACCCTCGGCCTTGCCGCCTATGTCGAGGCGCACGGCCAGGAACTTGTTTGACCATCGCGATTTTCACGTCAGACGGCGATCAATTCGTCCTCGAAGAGACGACGATCAGGGAGAAGGGGCCCATGCTGAACACCGCGACCAAGGCTGAATCATCGGCTGACCAGCAGGAGCTGACGGACGGCTTTCATCTCGTGATCGATGCGCTGAAGCTCAACGGCATCAACACCATCTACGGCGTGCCGGGCATTCCGGTCACCGACCTCGGCCGCATGGCGCAGGCCGCGGGCATCCGCGTTATCTCGTTTCGTCACGAGCAGAATGCCGGCAATGCGGCCGCGATCGCGGGCTTTCTGACCAAGAAGCCCGGCGTCTGCCTGACAGTGTCGGCGCCCGGCTTTCTCAACGGCCTGACCGCGCTTGCCAACGCCACCACCAACTGCTTCCCGATGATCCTGATCTCGGGCTCATCGGAGCGCGAGATCGTCGACCTGCAGCAGGGCGACTATGAGGAGATGGACCAGCTCGCGATCGCAAAGCCGCTCTGCAAGGCGGCGTTCCGCGTGCTGCACGCCGCCGATATCGGCATTGGCTTGGCGCGCGCGATCCGCGCCGCGGTGTCGGGCCGTCCTGGCGGCGTCTATCTCGATTTGCCCGCCAAACTTTTCGCCCAGGTGATGAGCGCGGACGCCGGCGCGAAGTCGCTGGTCAAGGTGATCGACCCCGCACCGGCTCAGATCCCCGGCCCGAGCGCCGTCAGGCGCGCCCTCGATGTACTGAAAAACGCAAAACGCCCCCTCATCATCCTCGGCAAGGGTGCAGCCTACGCGCAGGCCGACGACGATATCCGCAGCTTAGTCGAAAAGAGCGGCGTCCCTTTCCTTCCCATGAGCATGGCCAAGGGCCTGTTGCCCGACCTGCATCCGCAATGCGCCGGCGCGGCGCGTTCGACCGTGCTGAAGGATGCCGACGTCGTGATGCTGATCGGCGCCCGTCTCAACTGGCTATTGTCGCATGGCAAGGGCAAGACCTGGGGCGATCAGCCTAAGAAGTTCATCCAGATCGACATCGAGCCGAAGGAAATGGATTCCAACGTCGAGATCGCCGCTCCCGTGGTCGGCGATATCGGCTCTTGCGTGACCGCGCTGCGCGAAGGCATGGGCGCCAACTGGCCGGCGCCGCCGGCAGACTGGGTCAGCTCGGTCAAGTCGAAGCGTGAAGAAAACATCGCCAAGATGGCGCCGCGGCTGATGAACAACAAATCGCCGATGGATTATCACGGCGCGCTC
Source organism: Bradyrhizobium sp. (assembly GCA_049674245.1). Lineage (GTDB taxonomy): Bacteria > Pseudomonadota > Alphaproteobacteria > Rhizobiales > Xanthobacteraceae > Bradyrhizobium. The sequence goes on from JBATYU010000192.1 coordinate 2,723, forward strand.
GGCGCACTCAGGACCATCGTCAAGGAACGGCCGGATACGATCCTGGTCAATGAAGGTGCCAACACGCTCGACCTCGCGCGCGGCGTGATCGACATGTACAAGCCGCGCAAGCGGCTCGACGTCGGCACCTGGGGCGTGATGGGCATCGGCATGGGCTTTGCCATTGCTGCCGCCATCGAAACCGGCAAACCCGTGCTCGCGGTCGAAGGCGACTCAGCCTTCGGATTCTCCGGCATGGAGGTCGAGACCATCTGCCGCTACAACCTGCCGGTCTGCGTCGTCATCTTCAACAATGACGGCATCTATCGCGGAACCGACGTCAATCCGACCGGAGGTCCCGACGTTGCGCCGACCGTCTTCGTCAAGGGCTCGCGCTACGACAAGATGATGGAGGCGTTCGGCGGTGTCGGCGTCAACGTGACCACGCCGGACGAGCTGAAGCGCGCCGTGAACGCGGCGATGGATTCGGGCAGGCCGACCCTGATCAACGCCGTGATCGATCCGGCGTCCGGTTCCGAGAGCGGGCGCATCGGCAATCTTAATCCGCAAAGCATTCTGAAAAGGAAGTAATGGCCACTTCGTGCGGGGTCGCAACTCGGCCCCGTTTCATTCCTTCCTGCACGCGCAGGGCAGACACGATACGGAGCATAAGACGATGACCAAGGCGCTGACGGGCGTTCGCATTCTCGATTTCACCCACGTCCAGTCCGGACCAACCTGCACGCAATTGTTGGCCTGGTTCGGCGCCGATGTGATCAAGATCGAGCGTCCGGGCGTCGGCGACATCACCCGCGGCCAGTTGCAGGACAAGCCCAATGTCGACAGCCTTTATTTCACCATGCTCAATCACAACAAGCGCTCGATCACGCTCGACACCAAGAACCCGAAGGGCAAGGAAGTCCTGACCGCGCTGATCAAAACCTGCGACGTGCTGGTGGAGAATTTCGGCCCCGGCGTGCTCGACCGCATGGGTTTTCCCTGGGAGAAGATCCACAGCATCAATCCGAAGATGATCGTGGCCTCGATCAAGGGGTTTGGCCCCGGGCCCTACGAAGACTGCAAGGTGTATGAGAACGTCGCGCAATGCACCGGCGGCTCCGCATCGACCACTGGTTTTCGCGACGGACTGCCGCTCGTCACCGGCGCCCAGATCGGCGACAGCGGCACAGGCTTGCACCTCGCGCTCGGCATCGTCACCGCGCTCTATCAGCGCACCAAGACCGGCAAGGGGCAGAAGGTCACCGCCGCGATGCAGGACGGCGTGCTCAACCTGGCGCGCGTCAAGCTGCGCGACCAGCAACGCCTCGCCCACGGTCCACTCACGGAGTACAGCCAATACGGCGAAGGCATTCCGTTCGGCGATGCCGTGCCGCGCGCCGGCAATGATTCTGGTGGCGGTCAGCCGGGGCGAATCCTCAAATGCAAGGGCTGGGAGACTGATCCCAACGCCTACATCTATTTCATCACCCAGGCGGCGGTGTGGGAGAAGATCTGCGATATCATCGGCGAGCCCGCCTGGAAGACGCATCCCGATTACGCCAAGCCCGCCGCCCGGCTGCCGCGGCTGAACGAAATTTTTGGGCGCATCGAGCAATGGACGATGACCAAGTCAAAA
>JBATYU010000193.1:0-10130 GCA_049674245.1 Bradyrhizobium sp.
CTCGGGGTGCTGGCCGCTATAGCGCTCGGCGCGGCTGCCATCGCCGCGTGGACAAGTAGCCGTCGATCTCTTCAATGGTGATCGCTAAAGGTGCGGAAGTTTTCAGGAACGCGCTCGTCGGACAAACTTACTTGCCGCAGTCGGAGAATTTTCCACGCAAGTTTAAGGCGATTGACGCCGCTGCGGTCGTGCCGACCGGAGCTGAACTGGCGAAGCCGCAGGCCGGCTAACTCGGCCGGCAGTCGCGTGTAGTCTTTTCGGCGGCCACCAATTCCTGGGCAAGGCCGCGCCGAAAATCACGCTCCGCTGTTTCCATCAGCCCGGCCACCAAATTTTCCGGCACGCCGTCGATCGCAGCATCTTGATAGACTTCGGAGTCGACTGAATAGGTGAAGCCATTTGCCGGGACGCGCTCGACGAAAATGCGAACCTTCCAACCGTTTAACGTCGGGATCGCGCGAACTTCGTAGACCTTGCCGTCGTGTTCGAAGGTCGTAGCCTTATGCATCGCACTCTCCAATGCTATGGCGGGCACGCGCAAACGCACAAAACTCCCCAAGTGGGAATTGTCATTCCGCAAATCAGGCGATCTCTGAAAGGCCGACCTTATCACTGCTTCTGCGCGGGCGGGGATAGGGTTTCCTCAGCAGGCGCAGCGCCCCTAAGCTCTGACCCTACGCAGTCACCGGCCCACAGTTTGGTGCCCTTGACCGTTCCGACGAGTTTGCAGCCTACCTGGGCCTTTCGGCTTTACCTGACCCATCGACTTGTTGCCGACCTTGGGCAGCGCAGCATCCTGAGCAAAGCCATTTACTGAAAAGCAGATCGCAACGAGAATGAGTAAAGCCTTCAGGGTTAGCATTCGATCCGAGGAACGGGACCCCAACGGCCGGACTCACTGGCGGGCGCTTCTGAGTCAGTGCGGGCCTTTCAAGAGTATACCCTGGGGCGCCTCTAACCTATCGTTGGAAAGTCCGATGAGCAACGATGATTTTTCAGAATCGGAACCGGTAGAGATCAAAGCAGGCGAAGAATGGCTTGTCGTCACTTGCCGAAATCCTGCTTGTCAGAAGACGTTGCTACTTGAACCTGTTGTTCCTGAAATATTGACCGATGACGGCGAAGTCGTCCTTCCGATAGGAAACCTTGAAGTGATATGTCCTCATTGCGGATCAGTATTTTCCTATCACTCTTACGAAATTCGAGTTGAGACGGGACAGCAATAGCACTGAACGGTTTGTTTTGCTTTTGGCCGCCGTCCGAATGGCCGTATCGGCGCGGTGATGGCTGCCGGCCCAAGTGCGGGTGCCGAGCTTTTCCTTTTGCGTCGGGCCGCTTGCACGTCAATCATTTGTCCATCGCGATACGCTGTAAGCCGTCATTAGTCAGAACAAGGCCGCCCAACACTTCTTTCACGTAGCCGATATCCTTGAGCCGGGATTGGACACCGGACGGAACGTGGTGTGAGGCCGGATGCGCCGCGATCTGCCGCAGGGCCTCAAATTCAAAAGCGTTTAGCTCTGGGGGCAGAATTTGATCCATCCCGCGAATATGCGCTCGGCTCACACGTTTTCCAGTCAGTAAGTCTGCCACAATCATCGCTGCGCATTTCCTGCGCCCGTCGACGGACCCAGATTTAGAACGAAAAAGCTGCCTTGGAATTTTTCTACGGAGCGACCGTCACTTTGTAACCTTTAGGTAGTGACGGATTCTCTCGACTCAGATTCATTGAACAACGCGCTTTTACCGGGGGAACCGGGCGCAATGCTCAACACAATCCTATTGATGATACTGGTTGGGATGATCCCCTGCGGGATCATCGTGATCGGCTTCGAGATCGCGGCGAACAGAAAGCTGCGTCAGCGTCCCTAGAGCGCTGCGATTGCGCGCCCGTGAGGGACGATAAGGACGGCTTTCAGCGCGTCGCCCAGAGCAGGCGAGGGCTGGGCCGGTCCCTTGTAACCGAGCGTGCGCTGGTTCCAGGCCTCGCAGGCGAGCCGGTCCGCCTCCTTGCGCGCTTAACCGGCTGTTTTTTTGGCGTGAAGCGACACCGGTACGTGACCGTTGGTTCTTCACGTGTTCACGAATCCGCCAGCAGGTCGGAACGTGAAACCCGACGCAGAGAAACTTCCACACGCTCCTCGTCGCGACGAATGTCTTCGATCGTCTGAAACGTAAAGTTGATGTGTTCGGAGGCTGCTTTCTCTGCTGCTTTGGGGTCCCCTCGAAGGATCTCCTTGGCTATAGCAAGGTGCTGTTTCAACAACTGATCGCGAACACCAAATCGGCGGTAGAGTTGGTGGCGGTTGTAAAGCACGTCGTTTCTTAACAACTCGCCGAACACGCGCATGACGTGCAGCAGCACGACGTTATGCGCGGACTCGTAGACGAACTGGTGAAGATCGGCATCGGCAGCGGCCTCCTGGCTGGGGTCCTCAATCTCGTGGGCCTTTTCCATCCGTTCGCAGCACTCTTTCAATGCAGCACGATCCACATCGGTCGCGCGCGTTGCCGCCAGCGCCGCCGCCTGCCCCTCAATGATCCTGCGGTACTCGAAATAGTCGGCGGTGACGCGTGGCTTATCGGCAAACAGCTCCGCCAGCGGCCGGGACAATGGCGCCAGAAATTGCGCCACGACTGTTCCCCCTTTGCTTGTCTCGATCAGCCCCTTGCTCTGAAGCTTCTCCAGGGCCTCGCGCAGCGAAGGGCGCGAAACGTCGAGCTTCAGCGCGAGATCTCGCTCGGAGGCGAGCTTTTCTCCCGGCCTGAGCACGCCTTCGAGAATCAGTTTCTCGAGGTGCTCGGCGATCGCGTCTCCAAGTTTCTCGGGCCGAATCATAAGGCAACTCCGGATTGATCGTGCTGTGGTTCAATTTTATATCCAATCTTCAGATTGATCTATATCAAATACCATTACATATATTGGTAATAAGATCAGTCCAAAGTTAATTTGGTAAAAAATTCTAACCATATGCCCATTATGCGGGAGATACCCTGATGTTCCAGCAACTTTTGACACCCGTAGGAGACAGCCTCGGGCTTTCGTTCATCGTGGCTATCCTCCCGATCGTTGCAGTGCTGGTGCTTCTCGGCCTGTTGCGCAGGCCGGCATGGCAGGCGGCCCTCGCCGGTCTCGTCAGTGGCCTGATCATCGCGGTGGTTGCCTGGAAAATGCCGGTCAATCTGGCGATCCACTCCGTTCTCAACGGCGCGGCTTTCGCGCTTTGGCCCGTGATGTGGATCGTGATCAACGCGCTGCTGCTTTACAACATAGCCGTGCGCTCCGGTCGGTTCGATGCATTCCGGGACTGGGTTGTTGGTCATCTGCCCAATGATCGACGCGTCATTCTGGTCGTGGTCGGTTTCTGTTTCGGCGCATTGTTGGAAGGTGTCTCGGGGTTTGGAACACCCGTCGCCATCACCAGTTCATTGTTGATCCTGGTGGGCTATCCACCACTCGAAGCCTTGGTCTATGTGTTGATTTTCAATACCGCCCCGGTTGCTTTCGGAGCCCTCGGTGCACCGGTGACCGTGCTCGGCGCCGTGACCGGACTACCCGCCACTGCGCTGGCCTCGATGATCGGACGTCAATTGCCGGTCATTGCGGTTGTTCTGCCGTTTTATGTGATCGCCCTTTACGGCGGCTGGCGCTCCATTCGTGCGCTCTGGCCGGTTCTGCTGGTCGCGGGCGGCAGCTTCGCCATCACGCAATTCGCGGCGTCCAACTTGATTGATTACACGCTCACCGACGTGCTGTCCTCGCTCGGCTCGCTGATCGCCACCCTGCTTTTCCTGCAGGTTTGGCGTCCCGCGCCAGATCCGGAGTTTGCGGTCGAGAGCGCTGCGGCTGTCGCGGGCGATCGTTCCAGTTCATCAATCCCCAGCTGGCAGGGATGGCTGCCGTGGATCATCGTATCCGCCATGGTGATCTTCTGGACCTCGTTCAAGCTGTTCGCGATCTTTCAACAAAATATCGCTTGGCCCGGATTGCATCGCGCGATTTCGATCACGCTCTACAACGGCAAGCCATATGACGCGGTCTGGGCATTCCAGCCGTTGGGAACGGGCACGGCCATTCTTCTGGCGGCCATCATCACGGCGCTTGTGGTCCGTCTGTCGCCCAAGGCGTTTTTTGGCTGCATCGGCGAGACCGTTCGCCAGTGCTGGCTCGCGGTCGTCACGGTGATGCTCATTGTCGGCCTTGCCTATCTCATGAACTACTCGGGCCTCGCTTACACGCTGGGGCAGGGTGTTGCATCGACCGGCAAGCTCTTTGTCCTGCTATCGCCGTTTCTCGGATGGGCCGCGGTCATGCTGTCGGGAAGCGACACGTCGGGCAATGCCCTGTTTGGAAACCTTCAGGTCGTGGCCGCGCGTCAGCTCGATCTCAATCCCGTGCTGTTCGCCGCGACCAATTCGTCCGGCGGCGTCATGGGTAAGATGATCTCGCCTCAGAATATCGCAACCGGAGTTTCGGTGACGAACATGGTCGGAAAGGAGGGTGCAGTTTTCGCACGCACCTTCATTCATAGCGTCGTACTGACAATCTTTCTCGGCGGGCTCGTCGCCGTCCAGCAATATCTCATTCCTTGGGTTATCCCCGTGGTAGGCAGTCAATAAGCGATATCGCGCCAGCTGCACTTGCAGCTGACGGAATGGAAAGAAAGGCGAATAGTTATACAGGAAGGGACGTCATGTCGGGAGTCGATTACGTTGCATTGGCTTGTTCGCTTGAGGACATAACGTCAAAGGCGCGAGTCGCAACCGACCGCCTGCGCACACTATCCTATGGCACCGACGCCAGCTTCTATCGCTTGATCCCGAGAATCGTCGTCACCGTCGAGAGCGAAGCCGAACTAATTGGCGTGATGGCAGCCTGCGCGGAGGTCCGCGCGCCCGTGACATTTCGCGCCGCGGGGACATCGCTCTCGGGCCAGGCTATTACCGACAGCGTCCTCATTATGCTCGGTGAGGGTTGGCAGAGATCGTCCATCCTTGACGAGGGGCGTTTAATCACCCTGCAGCCGGGCATTATTGGTGCCGAGGCTAACCGACGTCTCGCGCCTCTCGCACGCAAGATAGGCCCGGATCCCGCTTCGATTGGCGCGGCGATGATTGGCGGGATAGCCGCAAACAATGCCTCCGGAATGTGTTGCGGGACCGCGCATAATTCATACCAAACGCTGGAATCCTTGCGGGTCGTATTGGCCGACGGAACCGTGCTCGACACCGCCAGCAGGGATAGCCGAGCAGCATTCGCGGCGGCGCGGGCCTCGCTGCTTGCGGATTTGGCGGCGCTCGCAGGCGAGGTACAAACCGACACCAAACTCGCCGACCGCATCCGACGCAAATTCGCGATCAAGAACACGACGGGCTATTCGCTAAACGCACTCGTCGATTACCGAGACCCATTCGAAATTCTTCAGCATCTGATGATCGGATCGGAGGGTACACTCGGCTTCATTTCTGAGATCACCTATCGGACAATTCCGGACTATCTTCATAAAGCATGCGCGCTGCTTTTCTTCGAAACGCTCGTGGAAGCCTGCCGTGCGGTGACACGACTCAAGCGAGAGCCGGTGGCGGCGGTCGAATTGATCGATCGTGCCGGCCTCGCTTCCGTGGCGGGTAAACCCGGCATGCCGGACTTCCTTGCGAGCCTCGGACCTGGTGCGACCGCGCTTCTGGTCGAGATCCAGGGTGCAGATGGCGCGGAAGTCGCGTCTCGCGTCAAGGCCGTATCGCTCGCCTTGTCCGAAACACCGCCATCCCGTCCGGTCGAATTCAGCACAGATCCTTATCTGATCGAGAAATACTGGAAAATCCGTAAGGGGTTGTTTCCCGCCGTTGGCGCGGTAAGGCCCGTCGGCACGACGGTTATCATTGAAGATGTCGCCGTTCCTATCGAAAGCCTTGCTCCGGCGACCGCCGACCTGCAGGCTGCTCTCATCAGACACGGCTATGCCGAGGCCATTATCTTCGGTCATGCGCTCGACGGAAACCTGCACTTTGTCTTTGCGCAGGGTTTCGCTGACGATCAAGCGATCCGTCGCTACGCTAGTCTTATGGACGAAGTCGCCGAGATCATTGTTGGGCGGTATGACGGGTCGCTCAAGGCCGAACACGGTACCGGACGCAATATGGCGCCCTTCGTCGAGTTGGAGTGGGGCAAGCAGGCCACCGATTTGATGTGGCGCATCAAGCGGCTGTTCGACCCGCACGGCCTGTTGAACCCCGGCGTAATTCTCAACGAGGACCGGGACATTCATCTCAAGAATTTCAAGCCCATGGTGGCGACCGACCCGCTGATCGACCGCTGCATCGAGTGCGGCTTCTGCGAACCGATGTGCCCGACCCGCGGCCTCACCGTAACCCCGCGTCAGCGTATCGTTGGTGCACGTGAGCTGGCGCGCCTCGTGCAGGCGGGCGCACCGAAGCGCGAGCGCGACGATTTCCGGCGTGCCTTTCTCGACTTCAGCATCGACACCTGCGCCGCGTGCGGATTGTGCGAACTGGCCTGCCCGGTCGGGATCAACACCGGCGCGATGTCGAAAGCGATCCGCGGCCGCAACCAGGGGCCGCTCGCGCAATCGGTAGCGTCAGTGGCCGGTCGCCACTATGGCGTCGCAATGGCTGCGGTCCGTTCCGGGCTAAAGGTGGCCTCGGCTTTCGATTCGGTCACCGGCGAACGCGGCTTGGATGCGATCGGAGCGATCATGCGAACCGCAACCGGGGGCGACGGACCGCTGGTCTCTCATCGCACTATGCCCAGGGCCGGAACGAAGATCAGGCCGCGGCTTCAGAACCGAAACGCGGAAAAGCCGCGCGTCGTCTATTTCGCCAGTTGCGCCGGGCAGATGTTCGGTCCCGCGCGCGACGATCGTTCCGGCGAAACGGTCGCCGCCACACTGTATCGTCTGCTCGACAAGGCCGGTTTCGAGATCCTTTCGCCGCCTCGACAGGACGGCCTCTGTTGCGGCCAGCCGTTCGATTCGAAGGGATTGTTCGGTGAGGCCGACCGCAAGGCCGAGGAGACGATCAGTGCGCTGATTCAGGCCAGTGAAGACGGTCGATGGCCTGTCTTTGTCGATACCAGCCCTTGCTCGCAACGACTGAAGTCAATGGCGGCGGGACGCGTGAAGCTCCTCGATATCGCGGAGTTTCTGCATGATTACGTGATGCCAAATGTCGATATACCGACCAGGATCACAACGCCGATCACTCTGCACCTGACTTGTTCGACGCGACGAATGGGGCTCGACGCGGCGCTCATTGCTGTCGCACAGGCGTGCGCCGAACACGTGGTTGTCCCCACTGACATCGGTTGTTGCGCATTTGCCGGCGACAAAGGATTTGTGCGGCCAGAGATGAATGCTCACGCCTTGCGTTCGCTCGCGCCAGCCGTCAAGGATTGCACGGCCGGCTATTCGACCAGCCGGACCTGCGAGATAGGGCTGTCGCTGCATGGCGGGCTGACCTACCGGTCAGTCGCCCACCTCGTTGACAGCGTGGCGCATCGGCGGCCCGCGCGGTCGTCCGCAGCGCATGCACAAGCAGAAGGAGCGGGGTCATGAAAGTAGGACTCTTCATTCCGTGCTTTATCGATGCTTTCTTCCCAGAAGTCGGAATCGCGACACTGCAATTGCTAGAGCGTTTCGACCTCGACGTGGTCTATCCACCCGATCAGACCTGCTGTGGCCAACCGCTGGCAAACAGCGGTTTCGAGACCGATGCAAGCGGCGCCGAAGCGTTGTTCGTCCGCAACTTCGGCGGCTTCGACTACATCGTCGGTCCGTCGGGAAGCTGCGTCCATCATATCCGTCATCACCTTACGGCCGTGGAACAGACCGAGGCGGTCAGCGATATCCGTGCCCGAACCTATGAACTGGTCGAGTTTCTCCACGACATCCTGAAAGTCGATGCTTTCCCGTGGGCGCGGTTTCCGCACAAGGTCGGCTTGCACAACAGTTGCGGGACGCTCCGTGGTTTGGGTCATGCTCGGGCTTCGGAATTGCGGGAGCCTTTTTTCTCCAAACCGGAGGCGCTGTTGTCCAAGGTCGATGGGCTCGAACTGGTGACGGCGTCACGGCCCGACGAGTGCTGCGGCTTCGGCGGCCTGTTTTCCGTCGTTAATGAGAGCGTGTCTGCCAAGATGGGGTTAGATAAGGTCCATGATTTCGCGCAGGCAAATGCCGACTACATCGTCTCGGCCGACAGTTCCTGTCTCATGCACCAGCGAGGCTGCGCCGAGCGCGACAATGTCCCCATCAAGTTCATCCATATCGCGCAGATCCTGAATGGAGCCGATGCATGAGCAATCTCACCCCCGATGATCGGCCAGACAGTTCGAACATCGAGCCGCAGCCTCGCGGCGCACGTCACAAGGGCAACAAACCGATCGATCAAGCGGAGGCGGCCAAGCGTTTCCTTGCCGCCCCTCACCATCAGAAGCAGCACGATACGCGGCTCTGGACGCTGCGACTGCGTCGCGACGATCAGATGTGGTCGATGCCCGAATGGGAGGAAATGCGCAGCCTCGCGTCGGCGATCAAGGAGCATACGCTCAGTCATCTCGACACCTACCTGGAGATGTTTGAGGCCAATGCGAAGGCCAACGGTGTCGTCGTCCACTGGGCCAAAGACGCGGCGGAGCACAACAGCATCGTGCTGGGTGTGCTGCGGCGTCGCGGTGCCAAGACGCTGATCAAGAGCAAGTCGATGCTCACCGAGGAATGCGGCTTGCGCGCCGACCTGGCGAAGGCTGGGGTCGAGGTGACCGAAACGGATCTCGGCGAGCGTATTCAGCAGCTTGACGGTGAAGATCCGAGCCATGTTGTCGTGCCGGCGGTCCACAAATTGCGGACGGACGTGGCAAACGTATTCGCGGCGACCATCGGTTCCGATCCGGGTAATGATGACCCGGCCTACCTTGCCGGGGCCCAGCGCGATGCGACCCGTCCGCTGATCCTGAGCGCCGACGCCGGGATGACCGGCGCCAATTTCCTGGTTGCCGAAACAGGCGCGGTCGTCGTTTGTACGAACGAAGGCAACGCCGATCTCTGCGCCAATATCCCGGACCTCCACATCGTCTCTGTTGGAATCGAAAAGTTGATACCGAGGTCGGAAGATCTTGCGATCTTCGTGAGGATGCTGTCGCGCAGCGCGCTCGGCTCGCCGATTACCCAGTACACGTCGCATTTCCGTGGTGCTCGAGAAGGCGGTGAAATGCACGTGGTGCTCGTCGACAATGGACGCTCCGAACGGCTCGGCATGGAGGAGTTCTGGACCTCGTTGAAATGCATCCGCTGCGGGGCCTGCATGAACACCTGCCCGGTCTATCGGCGCTCGGGCGGGCTGAGCTACGGGGCCACCTATTCCGGACCGATCGGGTTGATCATCGATCCGACGTTCAACGCGCGGAAATACAGCAACCTGCCTTTTGCGTCCACGCTAAACGGCAGTTGCACCAACGTCTGCCCGGTGAAGATCAATATTCACGAGCAGATTTACGCCTGGCGTAAGGTTCTGGTGCGCGAACACGAGACGCCGTTCGTCAAGCGCGCGGCCATGAAAGCCGCCGGCGCTCTTTTTGCCCGTCCGGCGGTTTACCGGGCGGCGATCGAGCGAGCCAATGACGCGCTGGCAAGCCTTCCCCGCTTTGTGATCTACAACGGCATGAACGCCTGGGGCAAAAGCCGCGAGATGCCGCATCCACCCGCGCAGACCTTTCATCAATGGTACAGCAAGAACCGCGGAGGCAAGCAATGAATAGCCGTGACATCATCCTGGCTTCGATCCGCTCAAACCTTCCGAAACTAGATCGGCCGCTGCCTGCGGTGCCGAAATTCGAAGAAAACGCTCCGGCCGATCTGGTCGAGGCGTTCGGCAAGACCCTGACGCGCATGGGCGGGCGCTTAGTCACGGATCCCACGGACGACATGCGGGCGACTGTCCGGGGTCTGCTTGAAGACAGCCGTCTGGTCTGTTCGGCAGCGCCGGAGATAGAGGGTGAACTCGATCTTGCGGCGATCGCGGATCCGCGGGCGCTGGCTGATGTCGATCACGCCGTGGTTCGCGCCTGCTGCGGCGTCGCTGAAACCGGATCGGTGCTGCTGACGGACGTGGACCTG
>JBATYU010000194.1:0-3438 GCA_049674245.1 Bradyrhizobium sp.
GCTGATACCAACGCGCCCCATGGCCGACAAACCCAAAAAGCCGCAAAAACTGAAAGCCCGCCTGCCGCGCGGGCTGGAGGACCGTGGCCCGGCCGAGATCGCGGCGACGCGCGCCATGGTCGAGAAAATCCGCGCCGTCTACGAGCGCTACGGCTTTGAGCCGGTGGAAACACCAGCGATGGAATATACCGACGTGCTGGGAAAATTCCTGCCCGACCAGGACCGCCCCAACGAGGGCGTGTTCTCGTTCCAGGACGATGACGAGCAATGGATTTCGCTGCGCTACGACCTGACCGCGCCGCTCGCGCGCTACGTCGCCGAAAACTTTGATTCATTGCCAAAACCCTATCGCAGCTATCGCGTGGGCTATGTCTATCGCAACGAAAAACCGGGACCGGGGCGGTTTCGTCAGTTCATGCAATTCGATGCAGATACCGTCGGCAGTGCTTCGCCGGCGGCGGATGCCGAGATGTGCATGATGGCGGCCGACACCATGGAAGCGCTGGGCATTCCGCGTGGTCAGTATGTGGTGAAGGTGAACAACCGCAAGGTGCTCGATGGGGTCAGAGATGCCATCGGCATTCCTGATAATGCTCAATGGCTGACGGTCATGCGCGCGATCGATAAGCTCGATCGGCTCGGCCCCGCCGGCGTTCGGCAATTGCTGGGCGAAGGTCGCAAGGATGAGTCCGGCGATTTCACGAAAGGCGCCGGATTGAAGGACGCCGACATTGCGTTGGTCGTTGGCGCGGTTGAAGCTGCCGCGCAGATGGATGCGCGGTTGCGCGATAGCAGGATCGGTCAAGAAGGCCGCGCGGAGCTCGACGAAATAGCCAAGCTTGTTGCCGCGTCCGGCTATGGCGCAGATCGGATCAAGATCGATCCCTCCGTGGTCCGCGGTCTCGAATACTACACCGGCCCGGTCTACGAAGTTGAACTGCTGCTCGACACCAAAGACGAAAAAGGCCGCTCCGTCCGCTTCGGCTCGGTCGGCGGCGGCGGACGCTATGACGGACTGGTCTCGCGGTTTCGCGGTGAGCCGGTGCCCGCCACGGGCTTCTCCATCGGCGTGTCGCGGCTGCAGGCGGCGCTCACCATGCTCGGCAAGCTCGACACGCGGCCGGAATTCGGCCCGGTCGTCGTCACCGTGTTCGATCGCGACCGCGTCGCGGACTATCAGAAATTTGTTGCGGAGCTCCGCAACAAAAACATCCGCGCCGAACTCTATCTCGGCAATCCCAAGAACATGGGCAACCAGCTCAAATATGCCGACCGGCGCAATTCGCCTTGCGTGATCATCCAGGGCTCGGACGAGAAGGCGCGCGGCGAAATTCAGATCAAGGATCTGATCGAGGGCGCCAAGGCTGCGGCCGCGATCGCCTCCAACCAGGAATGGCGCGAGACCCGCCCTGCGCAATTTTCATGCGCCGAAGACGAGATCGTCGCAAAAGTGCGCGAGGTGCTGGCCCGGCATGAGGTGAAGTGGGGGAATTGAGCCGTGGCGAATTTCCATGCATTGTCATTCCGGGGCGCGAGCGCAGCGGGCCCGCGCCAAGAGGCGCGTCCCGGAATGACGAATTGCGAAAAGCTTCAAGAGCAAAAGGGAGTGACAAAAAATGCCTGAGATCACCGTGAACATGGCCTCCGGCCGTACCGACGAACAGAAGGCCGGCATGATGCGCGACATCACCCAGGCGCTGGTGAAGAACCTCGGCGTCGACGCCGATGCGGTGGTGATCCAGATCAACGAGGCGCCGCTCACCCACAAGATGAAGGGCGGCAAGACCTTTGTTGAGCGCGCGGCAGCTGCGAAGAAGTGACGGCTTCGTCATTCCGGGGCGCGCGAAAGCGCGAACCCGGAATCTCGCGCCACAACTTCTAGATTCCGGGTCCACGCGAAGACGCGTGTCCCGGAATGACGGGATCATTCAAGCACCCATGGACGCACGCGATCACATCAAGATCGGCATGACCGCCGAGCGCACCCTGGTGGTGCCGCCGGAGCGCACGGTCGGGCATTTCGTTGCGCATATGCCGATGGTGTTTGCGACGCCGATGATGATCCTGGAAATGGAGTTGGCGTCCGGCCAGGCCATCAATCCGTACCTCGCGCCCGGCTGGGTCACGGTCGGGACCGAGGTTGATATCCGGCATCTGGCGGCCTCGCCGGTCGGCGCGACCATCCGCACCACATCGAAGGTGATCGCGGTGGAGCGCCGGGTGATCCGCTTTGCGGTCGAAGCGTTTGACGACAGGCGACGTATCGGCGAAGGCCGCCACGCCCGCGGCCTCGTCAATCACGAGAGTTTTGCGAAGCGGTTTGCGGCGAGGTAGCGAAGCCGCGCGCTCCGGCCTCATCCTGAGGGTGCGTGTGCGTCCCCGTGTCCCGGACGCGGCGCAGCGTCCTTTACGCTGCTCCGCAGAGCCGGAACCCACACCTTCTCGCCGGGGACATGGACCCCGGAACAGCAGCGCATCGCTAACGCGCTGCACAGCATCCGGGGAACGCATCCTCAGGATAAGGGGAATTTACTTCGCCAGCTCGTTCGACCGCCGCGTCGCCGCGGCGACCGCGCGAATCATCAACTGCTGCAAGCCGTCCTTACCCATCAGCACCTCCAGGGCAGCGGCCGTGGTGCCGCCGGGCGAGGTGACGTTTTGGCGCAATGTGGCCGAAGCAAGATCCGAGCGGTGCAGGAGTTCACCGGAGCCCGCCACGGTCTCGCGTGCGAGCTTCGTCGCAAGCGCTTCCGGCAGCCCGGCTTCGACGCCGGCCCGCGCCAGTTCCTCGACAAGCAGGAAGACATAGGCGGGACCGGAGCCGGACACCGCGGTCACCGCGTCCATCAGCTTCTCGTCCTCCACCCATTCCACCGATCCGATCGCGGCGAGCAGCGCATCCGCAGTCGCGCGCTGCGCGGTGCTGACCTTTTTGGCCGCGACCGCAACCGTGATGCCGCGGCCGATCGAAGCCGGCGTGTTGGGCATGGCGCGCACCACGCTGCCGCCGCAGACCTGTTCGAGCAAAGCCATCGTCGTGCCGGCCATGATCGAGACCACCAGCGTCGATGAGGCCGAAAATGGCTTCAATGCCGCGCCGGCCTCGCGGAACGATTGCGGTTTTACCGCGATCACCAGTGCTTCAATGGCCTCGACGTCTTGCGGCGCAGGATTGAGGCGGACGCCTTTCTTGGCCAGCGCGCCGATCTCGGGCGAAGGCGAGGGCTCGATCACCACGACTTGCCGGGTGTCGAGTCCACGCGCGAGCCAGCCGGTCAGCATCGCGCCACCCATTTTGCCCGCGCCGGCGAGCACGATGGTGCCGGTGATTTGTGTGAGCGCCTGAGTGTCGTTCATTGCGATATCCTTGCCGACAACATAGCCCGTCATGGCCGGGCTTGTCCCGGCCATCCACGTCTTCCCTTGTTCACCCTAAGC
>JBATYU010000195.1:0-9405 GCA_049674245.1 Bradyrhizobium sp.
ATGCCTCACGGTGAAACCAGTCGGAGAGCCGGATGCCTTAATCGGGCACGTCCGGTTCGATGAGCGGGGATGGGAAACGGAGCGTTGCCGAATGGCCCAAGCTACCGCGCCCATCCTCGACTCTACCGAAACGGACATGGCCGCGATGGTCGACGATGTCCGCTGTCGGGGGTACAGCGGAAGTCGTCGCTCGACTCGTTTCCATCATCGAGGGGTGGCTCGCTTCCTTGGTCGCAAGTCCGAAAATATTTCGAACGTAGATGATGATTGTCAATGAAGGACCGCTCTTGGCGCAAAGTGGTCACTCACGCGCAAATAGAGTTAGTAGGCTTGCAAGTTTCCAACGGGCAACGCGTCCTCATTGGTCCACTACAGTGGGCAATCCTGAGGAAATATCGGCTTGCGTTTCTCCAAATGAGATGCAAGTCCCTCGCGAGCGTCTGCAGTGGTGAAGCCGAGAATCTCGAGCGCGGTTGAGGTGTCGAACAGCGGGCCATTGATCCGCAGCCAGTTGTTGAGCGCATATTTCGTCCATCGAATTGCGCTCTGTGCACCATTGGAAAGGTCTTCGGCCACATCAAGAGCGGTCTTCTGCAGATCCGCATCTTCGACGCACAACGACACCAGCCCAATCCGTTCGGCCTCTTCGCCGGAGAGTGGCTTGCAGGTCAGAAGATAGTATTTCGCCTTCGCAAGGCCGCACAGCAAAGGCCATATAATGCAGGCGACATCACCGGCCGCGACACCAAGCCGTGTATGACCGTCGACGATGCGGGCCGACTTTCCCGCGATCGATACGTCGGCTAGGATGCCGACGACCAGACCCGCGCCGACCGCGACGCCGTTGATCGCCGAAATGATCGGCTTGTTGCAGTTGATGACGTTGTAGACGAGGTCCTTGGCTTCCTTCCAGGTCGCCATGCGGGCAACGGGGTTGTCGAGGATGCTCTTAATCAGTTCGAAGTCGCCGCCTGCGGAAAAGGCCTTGCCGGCCCCGGTGACGATCACCGCATTGATATCGGGATCGTTATTGATGTCGCGCCAGATGTTGGTGAGCTGCGTATGTGTCTCGGCGTCGACCGAATTGTAGGTCTCGGGCCGGTTGAAGGTCAGCCGAAGAATGCGTTGCGAAGGATACTCGAGTGTCAGTCTGGTATAGGCGGCATAGCGATTGGACATCTTTATCCCCCTTTTTGGCTCGACGCATCGTTCGAGGCGGTTCCTGGTCCCTGCTGAAGGTTTTATCGTGGTTGTCGCCGGCCCGCGAACGGTTCACCAATCGGCGAGCCTTGACGGCAGACGCGCCGCTCGTCTTCAAAGCGAATGGCTGGTTCTGGCGCAAAGCGGTCATTTGGTCAGACGCTCATGTCGGCTAAGTGCCAAAAGGGCGCGCGCTTCCATCACATACCGTTTCCGGATCAGCCTCAAGTTGATGCCCAATCATCCATTTTGCGCTGGCTTCCCCGACCTTCGCCAGAAGCCAATTCGATCTAAGACAGGTTACTGTCAGCGTTGATCGGTGCCGCATCCCACCGAAACAGCACGAAATATCCGGCCGGAACGAACAACAGCGTCAGGAGCGAGGCGACAGCAAGCCCTGACATCATAAGCACCGCCATTGGCTGCCACAATGCGCCGCCGGCGAGGGCCATCGGCGCGAGCCCAAGAACTGTCGTGGCAGATGTCAGCAGGATCGGACGCAAGCGCTTATCCGACGCAGCCAAGACCGCTTCGCGCAGCGGGAGCCTTTCCCGTTCGATGTCGATCTGATCGATCAGCACGATGGCGTTGTTGATGATGATGCCGGAAAGGCTGATGATGCCGAGCGTGCCGAAGAACGAGAGCGGCTGTCCGGCGGCCAAGAGACCGAAGGGGATGCCGATCAGGATCAGCGGTATGCTCATGAAGGTCAGAAACGTACGACGGAACGAGTTGAACTGCAGGATGATCGCCAGCACCATGACGGTAAGCGCGATGGGGAATCCCGCAGCCAGTTTCTGGTTGGTCTCCGCGCTCTTCTGGATCTCGCCGCCGATAGTGACATGATACGCTCCGGCAAGGTCCAGACCCTGCAGGGCAGGCTGGATCGATTCCAGCAACTGCCCGGCCGTCAGCGACGTGCTGCGGGCGGTGACCGTGATCGTCCGTTCCTGGTTCTTGCGGCGGATGCGCGCCAGATCGAATCCGGGCTTCAACCTGGCGACCTGCGCCAGGGAGATCAGCGTGCCATCTTTCGCGAAGGTGGCGCTGGTGAGGCCTTCCAGGCTCTGCGAGGTATAGGCTCCGGCGCGGAGAACTATCGGAATGGCGTTGTCGCCTTCGCGATAGATCGAGATCGCGGTGCCGCTGAAATAAGTATTGAGCAGCCGAGTGACTTCCTCGGACGTCACGCCCAACTGCCGCGCCCGGTCCTGATCGATTTCGATGACGACCTTGACGATCTTGTTGCCCCAGTCGTCATCATTGTCGCGAATGTTGGGAGCAACCTGCAGCAACGAGCGTACGCGTTCGCTGAGCGCAAGCAGCCGGTCCCCATCGGGTCCGGATATCTCCACATCTACGATGCCTGATTCTACGGCCCCCATCGCCAGCCGTTTGATCTTGAAGCGCGCCTCCGGATGATTGGCGTAGAGATATTTCCAGGCGCGATCGGCAGCCCGCACCGCGCCCTCATAGTCTTTTGTATTGACGAGGAAGAAGGCGGATGCCGGATCAGGTGAGACTGGCGTCAGGGTCAAATAGAACCTTGGGCCGCCGTCCCCCACGTATAGGATCTCGCTCGCGATTTCGGGATTGGCTGCCTTGTCTCCGAGCCATCGCGCAACTTCGCGAGCTCGGGTCTCGGTTTGCGAGATGTCGGTCCCGTCAGGCATGTTCATGTAGACCAGGAACTGGCTGCGTTCGCTGAGCGGGAACATCTGCTTGGGGAGACGGGCGAACTGCGTCAGCGCCAACAGGACCAGCACGATGCACGCAGCCAGCACGAAGGGCGAGAAACGCAAGGCCGGGCCGAGCGCGGAGGCATAGTAGCGCTGTATCCGGGACGGAGCCGCATCTTCACCGCCGGCCGCGCCCCGCCGGCCGATCAGCCAAACGGTCAGCGCCGGGAGAATGTAGAGCGCGGTGATCCAAGAGCCGCCGAGGGTCAACGCCACCACGGCCGCCAGTGAGAACGCATATTCGCCCGATGACCCCGACAGCAGCAGCAGCGGCAGGAACGCCGCGACGGTGGTGACGGAGGAGATCAGGAGCGGCAGCGCATACTGCTCGCCCGAGGCCAAGCCGGCTTCCTGAGGCGCCATGCCGCGGCCGATCCGGCTGACGATGTCCTCGACGATCACCACACCGTTGTCGACCAGCAGGCCGAGCGCGATGATGATGGCGGCGATTGACACCTGCTCGAGCGCGATGCCGAGCGCCCGCATGCCGATCAGCGAAAACATCACGGCGAACGGAACGATCATGGCCGCGACGGTTCCGGCCCGCAAGCCCAAAAAAAGCACCACCAGCACGGCGACGACGATGAAGGTCTGCGCCACGCTCGAAAGGGCAGAGTTGACGGAGGCGCTGACCTCATCGGCCTGATAGGTCGCGAAATCGATCGCGTAGCCGATCGGAAGCCGCCCCTCATACTCGCGTGCCGCCGCACGGAGCTTACCGCCAAGCTGCGTGACATCCTGATCCGGCTGCATGACGACGCTGAGCACGACGGCGGGACGGCCGTTGAAATAGATCGGCTTGACCTTGGGGGAGACGTAGTCGCGGCGCACGGTGACGAGATCGGCGAGCCTCATCAGGCTGTCGGTGGTTCCGACCCGGGTCAGCATCGTTTCGATCGCGCGCACGTTCGGAAAATCGCCGGAGCTCTCCAGCAGCAGGCGCGTGCCGTCGGCGTTGATGTTTCCGGATGGCAGCACCACGTTCTGCCCCTGGAGATCCTTGATCAGGCTATTCACCTGGACCCCGACCGCCGCCAGCTTGCGGGTGTCGAGCTCCAGCCAGACGCGTTCGTCCTGCACGCCGAGCAGCTCGACCTTCGAGATTCCGGAGAGCTGGTAGAGCTTCTTGCGGAAGTCCTCGGCGACGTCCTTCAGATTCCGTTGTGAAAAGCCCTCGCCGGTGATCGCGATGGTCGCGATCGCGACGTCGCCGAAGTCGCTGTTTACGAAGGGGCCGACGACGCCGTCGGGCAGTTCGACCTTGACGTCGCCCATCTTGTCGCGCAGCCGCTGCCAAGTGGCATTGACGTTGCCGATCTCGTCCTTCAGGTCGACGTAGATCGTCAGCGAGCCTTCGCCGGCGAGCGTCCTGATGTCCTTGACTTCGGGGAGCTCGCGAATCTTGCGTTCGATCGGGACGGCAACGAGATTCTCCATTCGCTCGGGCGCCATGCCCGGGAAGAGTGCCGATACCACCGCCGTGCGGATGACGATGACGGGGTCTTCGCGCTTCGGGAAGTTTGGATAAAGGCCGATCCCTGCGACCAGCAAGCCTATCATGGTCGCGATGGTGAATCGGGAACGCGCCAGGCCAAATCGCGTCAGGAGGTTCACGGCGCCTGCTCCTCCAGCGGGAGAAGCTTCACCTTCTGTCCGTCGACCAGATAGGAGACCCCCGCCGATGCGACGATATCGCCCACGGCAATACCCTTCGTGACGACCAGACGGTTGTCGCGAACTCCGCCGACCGTAACGGTGTGCTTTTTGACGGTTGAGGTTGCGCTGTCGTAGAGAAACACCATGCCCGCGCTCTGGAGCTCCTTGCCCCCTTCAGGTGCAAGGACGCTAAGCGGCAGGAGGAAACCACTTCCCCCGCCGATCAACGGTTCTTCGATGCTGACTTCGACGGACATGCCCGCGTTCAATCCGGGGACGCTGTTGTCGAGCCGGATGACCACCGGGAAGGCCGAGACCTGCTCGGCTTTGGACCCGAGCTCTTTGATCTCGCCCTTGAGCGAAACCTCGGGCATGTCGGCAATCTTGACGTCGACCGCTTGTCCGATCTTAAGGCTCTGGAACGTCGGCGAGGGCGCCAGAAAGGACATTTCGAAGCGGTCATCGCTGTAGAGCGTGGCAATAGGCTGCCCGGCGGAGACCTGGGCAAAGGATTTGACCTCGACACGGGCGATAGTGCCTGAGAAAGGCGCCAGCAGCTTGCTTCGGTCCAGGTTGTGATTTGTCAAGTCGAGCTGACGGTTCGCCTGGTCGAGCTGAGCCCTGGAGCTGAGCAGAGTGGCCTTCGACTGGTCGAAGACCGCCTGGGTCGCGACGCCCCGCTTCAAGAGCTCTTCCTTGCGCTGGAAATCGGATTCCGCGTTGTCGAGCTGCGCCTGCGCCTGCTGCACCCCCGCGCTGGCCTGGTCTACTTGGGTCTGCAGCGAGCGAGGGTCGATTTCGGCCAACATGTCGCCCAGTTGTACCTTCTGGCCGACGGTGAGGGTGACCGCCTTCAATTGCCCGCCGATTTCGAACGAGAGGCTGCTGACATCTGCGGGCTGAAGGACGGTGGGAAAACGGCGTGCCCGGCTTTCGGCCTTTGCGGCGACCTTGTAGGCCCGCAGACCGCGCACCGGTTGTTCGGTTGCTTCCTGTTTTTTATCCCCACAGCCTTGCAAGGCGACGACAAGCGCCGCCGAGATCGCAAATCGCGAGAGTTGTCGGATCATTGCCGGCTTTCCCCGTAGTGTTGTCCGAAGGCTGACAATCGACCTGCCTTCTCGGAGCGGTAGCTCACGGCACCACCGCAAAAAACAGAAAGGCGGCGAAGATGACCAAATGAACGACGCCCTGAAGCACGGTCGTCCGGCCGGTGCCCAGCGTGATCACGCTCAGCAGCAGCGTCAGCATCAGCAAGCCCAGCTCTTTGGCGTCCAGACCGAGTTCGAGGCGGTAACCCAACACGATCGATACCGCGGCAACGGCCGGGATAGTCAGACCGATGGTCGCGAGCGCCGAGCCCAGCGCGAGGTTCAGGCTGGTTTGCAACCGATCGCTTTGGGCCGCCTTGATGGCTGCCACCGCCTCGGGCAGTAGAACCAACGCAGCGATGATGGTGCCGACGACCGCCTTTGGCACTTGGAGATAATCGATTGCTTGTTCCACCGTAGGCGTCAGAACCTTGGCGAGGCCAACGACTGCTACAAGCGAGACGACGAGGAGAACTGCACTCACGGCAGTGGTTGTGTTGTCCGGAGGAGGCAAGTGTTCTTCCGGTTTTGAACCCTGGACGGCTAGGAAATAGTCGCGATGGCGAACAGTCTGAATGAAGACGAATGCGAAATACAGCACCAGCGACACCATGCCGGCGAAGATGAGCTGCGGCTTGTTGTACACTGGACCGAGTTCTTGGGCTGCAAGGTTCGGAAGAACCATCGTGAGACTGGTTAGCGCAACGAGCACCGCCAGGGCTGCGCTCGCTCCTTGAGCCTGAAATCCCTGTTCGTGGTGGCGAACACCACCCCACAATAGACATGCACCAACGATGCCGTTGCATACGATCATGACGGCCGCGAAAACCGTGTCGCGGGCTAGTCCGGCCTTTTCGGCAGGCGCTGCGATCATAACCGAAACGATAAGCGCCGTTTCAATCACCGTTACGGCCAAGGCGAGAATAAGCGTGCCAAATGGCTCGCCAACACGGTGTGCAACCATCTCCGCGTGGTACACTGCCGCAAAAACTGTACCGAACAAAGCTACTCCGGCTGCTGAGTAGACGAATCCGCCTCCACCAAGAAGGGGTGTGATCAACAGGATTATCCATGCGAGCGCGGGGCAAATCCAGGTCCACCGAGCCGATCCTGCCACAGCCATGCCGATGCCCCAAACTGTGAAGAAGCGAGGCAATGCAACTCAACCGAGCACATTTGGAGCGAGCTCAGTCAGACGCGCGCCAAAAGATGATGTCGACGCAATCGGGCGTCACATCAAACTGGCTCCAAGCTGACCAGTTGGCCAGCCTATCTGCATGTTGCCTTAAGCCGTCGCATCTTGCCATAGCGATTTCTTTGCGCAGAATTGGTCTGGACAGCGGATTGACGTTTGCAGCGGGAAACGAGCTGGTTTTGATTTGAATCAATGGCTCTTACGGATGAACTAGTTCGATCCCGGTCAGAATTCGAAAAGCGTCGATAATTTCACGAAGAGAGCAGGGTGAGCATGATGAAGTTGAAATGGTCCGGCTGCGCGGCGGCCATCCTGATCCTGGGCCTGTGCTGGGCTGGTACAGCCGCTGCGCAGACGGCTACGGACCGCGCCGTCGAATTATTCACCTGCAAGGACGTGATGCGGGAGCCAAACACCAGCCGCGAGGTAGCGATCGCCTTCCTGCACGGCTACTTGCTCGGCAAGTCCGGCGGCTCCAAATTCAACGTGGAGGCGCTGGAAAAGCAAACCAGTGCTTTCATTGAGCAATGCCTCGACAACCCGAAGGATAATGCCGCAGATGTCATGGCAAAGCTCAAGAAATAATGGCAAGCGGCCGGCGAGATCCTTGGGGCGGCCGGTCCTGCTGCCCGCAACGATCATGCTGGCTGGATCGCTCATCACCGCCGTCGCCGCCGAAGAGCCCTGCAATCCCATCATTGATGGTACATATTGTGCGACCAACATGCCGAAGAATCGCGGATATGTCCGTTCATCCGGCGGCATGACGCCACTTGAGGATTATTCGCGCTTGGTACCTTCCGCTGCGGTAGGAGGTGCGCCGGGAACGTTGATCGGGATCGGCACGCAGGGCAATCGTACCTGTTTCGGCCTCTTACGCAGATCGAATTGCGACTGAAGCAGCTGCGCCCCGCGCCGGATTACACGTTGGACAAATTGAAGTGCACGAGGATGGTGACGTCTCGGGATTTTGCAGTGAACGTTGCTGCTCGAGTTGAGGAGCATGCGGCCGAGGTACTTTGGATGTCCTCAACCTTTGCGACATGATGCTCGGCTGTGCAGTTACCTTTTCCGATCGCGGTGGGCACGCCGCTGCATCGACTAGGACAACAACATATTTTCGCCGCTTCATTGTACTGGCCCAGTGCCTACGTCGGGCCGATGCAGCGGGCGGCTACAGGGCAAAAAAACAGACTTCACCGCAATGACCCCTTCTGGCGCAAAGCGGACGATCGCAGAATGCTGGATTTGGAATGAAGGCCGGCCCTGTGGGCCTCTCTCGGGGATGTCCGTTGTCGGGGGAAGATCCGAAGACATCTGCTCATACCGAGTTTTTCTCAGTTTGACCCGAACCGGAAGTCGCGGCCAATGCGCGCCCAGCCACAGGGGATAAGGTATCATCTTGGTTGCCATTGGCGACCTATCGGGGAGAACGAAAAAGTGCGCGCCCAAACTATCACATGTCTCATCCTGATATTTCTCGCGGCAGCTAACGTTCAGACTACCGTTTCAGCGGAGGAACTAGTCAAGTTCGATAGTGCGCCTTACATCATCGGACAAATCCAGCAGCGTCAGGCTATTGAGCGCGGCGAAACGTTGGCAAAGCTCACGGCGACCATTGAAGGGTATTTGTCGAAACCTGACGGAGCTGGTCCTTTTCCTACTATCGTCTATCTCCATGGCTGCAATGGACTCTCGCAGAACACGCGCGCTCGCATAGCGGACCTAATGACAAGCTGGGGGTATGTCTCGCTGGCCGTTGATAGCTTTACGAGCCGCGGCATAAAGGAAGCTTGTACCGGAGGGATGCCCACGCGGCAGGCCGATGCATTGGGAGCACTGCTCTATCTTTCCCGTCTTACCTTTGTGGATCCAAAGCGGATAGCAGTTGTAGGATCCTCGCAGGGCGGCATCGTTGCGCTGCGTTTAGCTTCTACAGAGACCGTCAAACTTTTTGCGGCCCCGGACGATCTGAAGTTCAAGGCCGCAGTGGCGTATTACCCGCTCTGCGGCGTTGCCAGCCAACAGCTAGCTATTCCAACCATCATCCTGATCGGCGAACTCGACGATTGGACACCAGCCAAAGATTGCGAACTTTGGATGAAATGGCGCGCAGGCATGGGAGCCCACGTCAAGCTAGTCGTCTACCCCGGGGCTTATCATGCTTTTGACGTTCCGACGCTGCGCGATGGACGACGATTGTTTGGTCATTGGCTCAAGTACGACCCGGATGCGGCCACGCGCTCAATTTCGGAAATGCACGATTTTCTGGCAACCGAGTTGGCCAAATAGATAACGCATAGAAACCGCCTGTTGCCTTGCGCACAAACCGCCCGGGCAAAAATGTAAGCCCCACGTCTCCTCGTGGCACATTTGCGACATGCCAACTGCATCGAGCCATGTCCGCTTTCGAGGGTAACCCGGAAGACATGTGCTCATGCTGAGTTCTTCTCAGTTTGACCCACAACGGTCATCGGCGACCACCAAATATTTGCGCGAAAGCGCCATTGATATGGATCAAATG
>JBATYU010000196.1:0-1731 GCA_049674245.1 Bradyrhizobium sp.
GTCGAATTCATCGAGAATGACCGATTGCGCGATATGCGAAGCACGCGCCGGATGGCCTTGCACCACCGGCACCGGCCGCGGGCCCCAGCCTTCGTCGGCCGGCGGAAATTCCGCGGCGCAGCCGAGCGCGAAAGTCGGGATCATCTCCACCGAAAACGCCGAGGCGTGATCGTTGTAGACAATGATCGCGACGTCGGGCTTGGTTTCACGCATCCAGGCTTGCGATTTCTCAAAGCCCGAGAAAATCCGCTTCCAATACGGCTCCTCGGTCTTGCCGTTGTCGAGTGCCGCGCCGATGGCGGGCACATGCGATGAACCTATACCTGCGACGATTCTGGCCACGGCTTCACTTCCGTTTCGCTGATCGGGTTTTGGATTTGGGTTTGGCTTTGACTTTGGCTTGGCGCTTGGCGGGTGCGGACTTGCTGCTGGCGCCGCCGGCGCGGAGAAACTTGGAGGGAGCGTTCTTGCCGGTGCGCGAACGGTTGCCTTCAACCGAGCGCCCGCCGGCGAGCATCATCGAGGCATAATC
This sequence comes from Bradyrhizobium sp., assembly GCA_049674245.1. GTDB lineage: Bacteria > Pseudomonadota > Alphaproteobacteria > Rhizobiales > Xanthobacteraceae > Bradyrhizobium. Next base: position 533 of record JBATYU010000196.1, read on the forward strand.
CTGCTGCGACGAGCCGGTCATCTTGGCGGCGAGTTGCTGGAACGACTGCCCGTCGGTGGCGCCAAGCTTGGCGGTGAAATAGATGTTGCCGCCAAGCTCCAGCATGCGGTTGTAGTCGCGCTTGAGGATGGCGTCGGTCTGTTCCGGCGTCAGATTAAATTTCTTCAGATACTCCACTTCGTTGACCTTGAACGCCTTGCGGTTCTCGTCCTTCATCAATGACATGCAGAACATATTGATGCCGAAGCCCTGGCGGGACCGTTCGGCGTCGAACACGAAAGTGCCCGGAATATCGTCGTAGTTGTGTTGTTTTTTGCGGGCCATTAGCGTCTCTCCCACTTATTCCGACATATATAGCGCAGGACCGCTTGGCAACGTAAGCCGTCAGCGCAGGCGGCGCTTTAAGCTGCGGTCTAATTCGGCGGATTGGCGCCGAGCAATTGCACCTCGGATTCCCTGGCGGTTGCCGCCTTGCCGCTGCGGTCGCGAACACCGAAGATCTTGATACCCTTGCCCTGCTCGGCTTGCACGACAATCACGGCGACCGGCTGCTGGCCCCTTTTCGTCAGATAAGCAAATTGCGGAATGGTGACGTCGAGCGGTTTGCCGAACGCAACGCCATAGGCCCGCAACACGAAAACCGCATTGCCATCGGCGACGTCTTTGGCGGCGGCGGCGCGGCCGGCAATAAAACCGCTCGTAGGCAATGCCGGCCAGCTTTGCGCCGCGCCTGGCTGTGTTGGACTCTGCGGCGCCGAACTCTGCTGCGCCAACGCGGGCGTCAGAGCGGCAGCAAGCGTAAGCAGCATAGTCAGCAGAACCAACCGCACGCGCATCGCAAAGCTTTTTGTTTGCGCATGATCTTTTCCGAAAACCGGCCACCACTTTTCGGGATCATGCTCTAAGCCCAGTAGAGCCGCATCGGATTATCGACCAGCAACGCCCGTTGCGCCGCTGCCGTGACCGCGACCTTGGGAATGTAGTCGACCAGAACGCCGTCGTCCGGCGCTTCCTTCTTCATATTAGGATGCGGCCAATCGGTGCCCCAGATCACCCGGTCGGGGAAGCGCTCGACCAGCGCCCGGCCGAACGGCACGACATCGTCATAGGGCGGTCCGGCAAGGCTCATGCGTTCCGGGCAGGTCACCTTGACCCAGAAATTCTTGTGCTTGTCCATCAAACGGTGCAAACGCTGGTTC
>JBATYU010000197.1:0-1787 GCA_049674245.1 Bradyrhizobium sp.
CGTCGATCGATGTAGCGTCAAACGCGCCACCGAAGTCGCCAGTGAGTTCGTCACAGAATGAAGTGGTCCCCTGCATCAATATTCGATCGCCGCGCCTACAGCCCGTAAAATTTGTGATCGTTGAGACAAACCGACTTTTGCAACACTATCGACCCACAACGGACTTCGCCCGGCACCGGTCTGTGATTCAAGATTTCCGCTTGGGCGGGTGCATCCCGGGAGCGGCGCGGCGTAAGCGCTGTGCCCAAGCCGCGCCGTAAATCCGCGAATCAAATCGTTGATGTAGATCATTTTCGAGACTGCTAGGCGTCGTATGCTGCACACGGACAAATGAGGGAGATCTTACATGACATCGATCTCAACGCCACATCACGAAAAATGCCCTCGGTGCTGTTCCGGGTTAGTCAGTCTTGAGTGGGATGAACGCGTCAACGCGCGGGAAGTCCAGGATCTTTGGCACTGCTGGAACTGCAAAAACAAATTTATCACCACGGACACTTCTGACGAGAAGGAGCCTTCGGTCTCTGAGATCACCGCGCCATTCTTTGCGAGTTTGGTGATGGAATGACGAGTGCGGACCAGGGAGGTGAGATATGAGGTGCGTCGTAACCCTGAAGGACGGCGGTGCGATGGAACGAGCGATGGGAGCACTGGCGAGGTATAGGTACACTGCTAGCGGCGAGCCTGTCGCCCCGAGGGACACCCAAGGAAGTGGAAAAAGTGGCTCCTTGAGATCAATTTGGCAGAAATCGAGGCGATCCGCGACCATGTCGATGATGGGGATATTGTCGCCATCAAGCCCGTTAATGAGCCGGCGAGCTCCAGCGTCCACTGAATCTGCCGCGCGGTAGCTTATCTGAAATTCGCAAGGGAGCAGCTACAGCTGATGCGCCATGCTGCGAAGTTTGATGGCGTTGCTGGCCTCAGCTCAACCGAAGAAGAGCTTCTTGCGTGGGTCGCAGATCGGTGGGAACTCGTCGATGTAAGGAGTAAGCTTCACGACTATGGAATATCGATTTGGAAAAATAGGTTGCTGGAAACAGGCTTCGTCAATTCCATAATTAAGATGAATAATCGAACGCGTGGCGAGTACAAAGACTCGTGCTTCATATTCGGTTTTGTTCTCGACAGTGAATTTGAAGTTGCGAGAGACCCGGTGGGGGTTGATTGTAAAGATAGCAATGGGATTGCCCGATACAAAAAATCAAAGGAGTTTTCTAGCAGATGGATTGCTAACTAGACTGCGGTGATTGATACAATCAATGTCGAAGCTCAAGCGAAGTTGGTGAACATTATTTGATTTGGGGGAGTGTGATGAGGCTCGCACTTGGCGTTGATGTAGATGAGATTTCATTAGGGCTTGTCTCCCGGTCTTCGACGACGGCTCATGGCACCTTTGAGACATGCCGACGGGCGGTGACCTGTCTGTTCCTAGCGGAGGAGCGGAAGTAGTTGGTACGGGATTAAACCGACGCGATTGACCGATGCTGTCGAAAAAGTCCCAAATTGCTCCGCGACTAATTTCCCGACGAAAGACGAATCACGCGACGATTGTTCGTCGATATGCGCCCAGGCCAGTTACCGAAGTCACCGGCGAGTTCATCGCTCGGACTTCTTCAACACAATCGGCGCATTGCGGACATTCCGCCCCGGTTGGCGGCCTCTCTTTCATTTTCAAGCAGGCGGACCATGTCGCCTATTGTGCAGGTTTTTGGACGCCGGCATGACGAACCTTCCACGCCCTTTGGCGGCCGGCGTCCAAAAAGCGCCAAGGCACGAAGTCGCGG
>JBATYU010000198.1:0-10957 GCA_049674245.1 Bradyrhizobium sp.
GCTCAGTGCGCGCATCCGCCTCGCTGCAAATCCGTGCCGCACGATCAGCGCCGCCGCGCCGCGCCAGATCGGGCAGTTTTTCCAGTGCCGCGTGCGCATTGCCGAAATGATGCAGCAGGGACTTGAAGGTGCGCGGCCCGACATTGTCGGAGCGGATCAGCCGCAGCCGGTCGATCCGCTCGGCGTCGGTGAGGGATTTGTTGATGGCGTCCACGCGGTCTCCTTGAGGGACAGCATGAAGCCACCTGAGGGCGTGGGGAAGGGGGTGGAGGTGGGAGGCTTGCGCTGTTTCTCAATCGTCATGGCCCGGCTTGTCCCGGCCATCCACGTCCTGTTTCCTCCCCGGATATTGTAGGAAGGACGTGGATGCCCGGCACCCGGCTACGCCAAGGCTTCGCCGGGCTCAATGCTAGTCCGCCGAAGCTTTAGCGAAGGCGGGCACAAGGCCGGGCATGACGGAGAGGAAACACCGCCCCATGATCTCGCTCACCGACCTTCAGCGCCGTATCGATGCCGGCGATCTCGCTTCGGAAGCGGCGCTCGCGCAATCGCTGGAAGCGATCGACGCGCAGGAGCGGACAATTGGCGCCTTTGTCTGCCGCAGCGAAAATCCCCGCGCCGCGGGCACCGGGCCGTTGCGCGGCATCGCCGTTGGCATCAAGGACATCATCGACACATCAAAACTCGCGACCGAGATGGGCTCGCCGATCTACAAAGATCATCGGCCGCGCGCGGATGCGGCCGTGGTGATGATGCTGAAGCGGGCGGGCGCGACCATCGTTGGCAAGACCACGACGACGGCGTTCGCGGCGAACGATCCGACCGCAACCCTCAATCCGCGCAACCACGCCCACACGCCGGGCGGATCCTCATCGGGCTCGGCGGCCGCCGTTGCCGCCGGGATGATTCCGCTGGCGCTGGGAACGCAGACCGGCGGCTCGGTGATCCGCCCGGCTTCGTTCTGTGGCGTCGCCGCGATAAAACCGTCGTTCCATCTGCTGCCGAAGGTCGGGGTCAAATGCTTTTCGTGGACGCTCGACACCGTCGGGCTGTTCGCAGCCGGTGTTGCTGATCTCGCGCACGGTCTTGCGGCGATGACCAACCGGGTGGAATTGTTGCCGGGTGCGGCGATCACGTCGCCGAGGATCGGCGTGGTGATGCAGGAATTTGCCGGTGAGCCGGATTCGGCGGGCGCGGAAGCGGTACGGATCGCGGCTGCCGCGGCGGAGCGGGCAGGGGCTTCCCTTCGCGCGCTCAAACTGCCTGAGATCGTTGCGGAGGCTTGGCGCATCCATCCGACCATCCAGGATTTCGAGGCGCATCACTCCTTCGCCTGGGAATATCGTGAAAATTACGACGCCATGCCGCCGCTCTTGCGCGGCAGGCTCGACGAAAGCCGGGATATGACGCCTGCTGCCTACGATGCGGCGCGGGCAGTCGCGATACGGGCTCGCGCGGCACTGGCGCAAGTATTCGAAGACGTCGACATGTTGCTCACGCTCTCGGCGGCCGGCGCAGCGCCCAAGGGATTGAGCTCGACCGGCGATCCCCGCTTCAACCGGCTGTGGACGCTGATGGGCAACCCTTGCGTCAACGTTCCCGCTCACATCGCCGAAGCTGGATTGCCGGTCGGCGTGCAGGTGATCGCGGGATATGGCGACGACGCGGGAGCGCTCAACGTTGCGCGGTTCGTTGAGGCGGCGCTGGGGCGCTGAAAATTACCCGTCATGGCCGGGCATAGCCGTCCATAGGACGGCGTCGCTTCCGCTCGCCTATGCCCGGCCATCCACGTCTTTGCGGCCACCTGAAAGAAAGACGTGGATGTCCGGGTCAAGCCCGGGCATGACGACAGAGGGTGTCGTCACTTCGCCCCGATCCGCCCCTCGGTGCCCGCCTGCAACCGCCTGATGTTCTCGCGGTGCACGTAGAACAACAGCAGCGTCAGCACCGCGAACAGCGAGGCGAGCGCGAGGTGGCCGAACCACCACAAGAAGATCGGCGTCACGAAACTTGCGACCAGCGCCGACAGCGAGGAGTAGCGCGAGGTGAAGGCGGTGGCGAGCCAGATTGCGCAAAACGCCAGCGCGGCCGGCCAGAACAGGCCGAGCAGCACGCCGATATAGACGGCGACGCCTTTGCCGCCCCGAAATTTCAGCCAGACCGGAAAGAGATGACCGAGGAAGGCGCCGAGCGCCGCCAGCATCGCCGCGTTCGGTCCGCCAAGAGTGCCTGATATGACGACGGCGGCCGTGCCCTTGAGCATGTCGAGGAGCAGCGTTGCCGCGGCAAGACCCTTGCGGCCGGTGCGCAGCACGTTGGTGGCGCCGATATTGCCGGAGCCGATCGAGCGCAAATCCTGTGTGCCCGCCAATTTTGTCAGGATCAGTCCGAACGGGATCGAGCCCAGCAAATAGCCGAGCAGGAACGCGACCACCAGGAAGCCGTCACCCGACACGGCGGTCGCTCCCGCCGTTGCCGTCTCCACAAATTTGCCGCGCATTAGACATGCTCATAGACCGTCCGCCCGCCGACGATAGTACGGACGACGCGGCCGGAGAAGCGGGCCTCGTCGAACGGCGTGTTCTTGCATAGGGATTTGAGATCGGCGGGGTCGAGCACCCAGGGCGTATCGGGATCGATCACGATCACGTCAGCTGGCGATCCGGCGCGCAGGGAGCCCCCGGGCAGGCCGAGCAATTCCGCCGGGCGCGTCGACATCGCGCGGATCAGCGTCTTGAAATCCAACTCGCCATTGTGGACCAGCCGCAACGCCGCCGGCAGCATGGTCTGTAGACCAACGGCGCCGGAAGCCGCTTCCGCGAACGGCAGCCGCTTCACCTCGACATCCTGCGGATTGTGATCGGACATGACCACGTCGATCAGTCCCGAGGCGAGCGCGCCGACCAGTGCCTTGCGGTCTTCCTCGGTGCGCAGCGGCGGCGACAGTTTTAGGAAGGTGCGGTAGGGGCCGATGTCGATCTCGTTCAGCGTCACGTGGTTGATCGAGACCGAAGCCGAGACGTGCAGCCCGGCATCGCGCGCCCGCTTCAGGATTTCCAGCGACTCGATGCAGCTCAGCGAGGCCGCGTGATAGCGCCCGCCGGAGAGCGCCACGAGGCGCATGTCGCGCTCCAGCATCACGGCCTCCGCGGCATTGGGGATGCCGAAAAGCCCAAGACGGGCGGCGAACTCGCCTTCATTCATCACGCCTTCGCCGACGAGGTTCGGATCCTCGGTGTGGTGGACGATCAGCGCGTCGAAGTCGCGGGCGTAGGTCAGCGCGCGGCGCATCACCTGCGCGTTGGTGACGCTCCTGTCGCCGTCGGAAAACGCCACCGCGCCGGCGGCCTTCAACAGCCCGATCTCGGTCATCTCCTGGCCGAGCATGCCCTTGGTGAGCGCCGCCATCGGATGGATGTTGACGATCGCGGTGTCGCGGGCGCGGCGCAGCACGAAATCCACCGTCGCCGAATTGTCGATCACGGGCGAGGTAGCCGGCTGGCAGATAATGGTGGTGATGCCGCCGGCCGCCGCGGTCTGGCTTGCGGATGCAAACGTCTCGCGGTGGCTGGCGCCGGGCTCGCCGACAAAGGCGCGCATGTCGATGAGCCCGGGGGCGATGATCATGCCGGCGCAATTGACGATGTCGGTGCCTTCGGGCACGCCGGCAGCACCGATGCCGCGCCGGGCATCGCGGATCATGCCGTCGGCGATCAGGACATCGCCGGGCCCGTCGAAATCGCGGGACGGATCGATCACGCGGGCGTTGGCGAGCAGGATCGGGCGGCGATCCCTAAGCATCAGGCGTTTGGCAGGTTGCGGGCGAGCGCTTCCAGCACCGCCATCCGCACCGCCACTCCCATTTCCACCTGCTCGCGGATCAGCGACTGCGCGCCGTCGGCGACGATCGAGTCGATCTCGACACCGCGATTCATCGGCCCCGGATGCATCACCAGCGCATCGGGTTTTGCGTAAGCGAGCTTCTTCTGGTCAAGCCCGAAGTAGTGGAAGTATTCGCCTGTTGACGGCACGAACGAGCCGTTCATCCGTTCGCGTTGTAGCCGCAGCATCATCACGATGTCGGCGCCGTTGAGCCCTTCGCGCATGTCGCGCGCGACCTCGACGCCCATCCGCTCGATGCCTGATGGCAACAGGGTAGAGGGCGCGACCACGCGCACCCGTGCGCCCATCATGTTGAGCAGAAGGATATTGGACCGCGCCACCCGCGAATGCAGGACGTCGCCGCAGATCGCGATCACCAGCCCCTCGAGCCGGCCCTTGTTGCGACGGATGGTGAGCGCATCCAACAGCGCCTGGGTCGGATGTTCATGCGCGCCGTCGCCGGCGTTGATCACGGAACCGTCGACCTTGCGCGCCAGAAGTTCCACCGCGCCGGAGGCGTGATGGCGGACCACTAGGATGTCCGGGTGCATGGCGTTCAGCGTCACCGCGGTGTCGATCAGCGTCTCGCCCTTGCGCATCGAGGACGAGGAGACCGACATGTTCATGACGTCGGCGCCCAGTCGCTTGCCGGCGATCTCGAAGGAGGACTGGGTGCGGGTCGAGGCCTCGAAAAACAGGTTGACCTGGGTGCGGCCGCGCAAAGAGGCGCGCTTCTTGTCGACCTGGCGGTTGAGCTCGACATATTCTTCGGAAAGGTCGAGCAGGCCGGTAATATCGGCAGCCGAAAGCCCCTCGATTCCCAGCAGATGCCGGTGACCGAGGACAAAGGTCGATTTCAGTGCGGGGGTCATTAAAACCAGAGCTATAGGCGGGGATGGATGGCGGGGCAAGGGCCAAAGGCGGGCCAAAAAGTTATCCCCCGGTCAGTCCGCCGAAAGGGTAAACACGTCACTGACGCACGAGCATCTTCAGCCGTCATGCCCGGGCTCGTCCCGGGCATCCACGTCTTGCTTTTGCTTACTTTTCGGGAACAAGACGTGGATGGCCGGGACAAGCCCGGCCATGACGATGTGGGCGCAGCATGTGAAAGCAATATCGATCGTATTCATTGTCGCTGGCTCCATTTCGCAGGCCCATGCGCAGGCCTTGCCCGATGGCTTTGCGTATCTCCGCGATATCGATCCCTCCGTCGTCCAGGACATCCGCTATGCCGGCTCCAACAATTTTGTTGGCCGGCCGCTCCGAGGTTACGGCGCGGCCGAGTGCGTGGTGAAGCGTGAGGTGGGGTTGAAGCTCAAAGCGATCCAGCAGGAGCTTTTGAAGCAGGACCTGGCGCTAAAGATGTTCGATTGCTACCGGCCCGCGCGCGCGGTCGCCGACATGTGGACTTGGGCGCAAAACGGCAAGGAGACAGCCGCCGAGCGGCGCTTCAATCCGGCATTCCCGAAGGCCGAGCTGTTCCGGCTCGGCTATATCGCCACCCACTCCCTCCATTCGACCGGCGCCGCGCTCGACCTGACCCTGGTCGATCTCAAGGCGGACAATTCGGCCGCCTTCGAACCCAACAAGGTGTATGCCGACTGCACCCAGCCTGCCGGGGCGCGGGCGCCGGAGGCCAGCGTCGACATGGGCACCGGTTACGATTGTTCCGATCGCAAGGCGCATGCGAACGCAGCGTCGATCACGCCCGCGCAGCGCCGCTGGCGCAATCTGCTGGTGGCCGCGATGGCGCGGCAAGGTTTCGTGAACTATTCGAAGGAATGGTGGCACTTTTCGCTGCCGGGCATGGGCCGGGCGGCCTATGATTTCCCGATAACACCGCGCCGCCAGTGATTCCCGACAGGACCGGCCCATGACCAAGCCTTCCTTCGCAACCCACGAAGTCTTCAACCAGTCGCCGCCGTTCGAGGACGTCGATCTGTTCGCGCTCGATAGACCCTTGGCGGAAGCGGTTGCCGCCAACGGCGGGGCCGCCGCCGAGAGGGAGCTGTCGGAATTCGGCAGGCACTGGGGATCGGCCGCCATGGCCGAGCGCGGCCGGGTCGCCAACGAGAACACCCCAAAACTCAAGACCTTCGATGCCAGGGGCAACCGCCGCGACGAGGTCGAGTTTCACCCGGCCTATCACGAGCTGATGGCACGCTCCGCGCATGCCGGCGTGCATAATTCGACCTGGACGGCGCTAGGTGCGCCGGCCGGCGGTGCCGCCGAAGTCGTGCGCGCGGCAAAATTCTACATCGCCGCACAAGTCGAGACCGGTCACCTCTGCCCGATCACCATGACGCGGGCGTCGGTCGCGGCACTGGCCGTTGAGCCGGATGTGCTGGCGAAGACGATGCCTGTCATCGCGACCCGCGCCTATGATCCGAGCTTTGCTCCTTGGTGGACCAAGCGCGGCATGACGCTCGGCATGGGCATGACCGAGAAGCAGGGCGGCACCGACGTGCGCTCCAACATGACGCGCGCCTCGCGCGACGGCAGCGCCTATCGCATCACCGGGCATAAATGGTTCATGTCGGCGCCGATGTGCGATGCGTTCCTGGTGCTGGCGCAGGCCGACGATGGCCTGACCTGTTTCTTCATGCCGCGCTTTGCGCCGGACGGTTCGGTCAACGCGATCCAGTTCCAGCGGCTAAAGGACAAGCTCGGCAACCGCTCCAATGCCTCGTCCGAAGTGGAATTTTCTGGCGCCCATGCGGAGCGCGTCGGCGAGGAGGGCAAGGGCATCCGCACCATCATCCAGATGGTGCAGTTGACGCGGCAGGATTGCGCGATCGCATCCGCCGGGCTGATGCGATCGGGCCTCGCACATGCGCTCCATCACGCGCGGCATCGCAGCGTGTTCCAAAAACATCTCGCCGACCAGCCGCTGATGCAGGCGGTGCTCGCGGACATGGCGCTGCATGTCGAAGCATCCATTGCGCTCGTCATGCGGCTTTGTCGCGCGTTCGATCAGGCCCCTGCCGATGCCGGCGAAGCCGCCTATATGCGGCTACTCACGCCCGCGATCAAATATTGGGTCTGCAAGAGCGCGCCGGGGTTTCTTTATGAGGCGATGGAGTGCCTCGGCGGCAATGGCTACGTCGAGGAGGGGATTTTGGCACGGCATTATCGCGAGTCGCCGGTCAATGCGATCTGGGAAGGTTCGGGCAACGTAATGTGTCTCGACGTGCTCCGGGCGTTGTCGCGTGAGCCGGATGCGGCCATGGCGGTGCTGCAGGATCTTGCGGAGCAGACGAGGGGATTGTCCGGAAGCGCCGAGGCCGTGGCATCCATCGCAAGGTCACTCCGCCGGCCGGATGGCGAGCGGGTGGCGCGGCTGGCGGTCGAAAAGCTGGCGTTGCTCGCGGCCGCGGCCGCGCTCAACAAGATATCACCGCATCAAGCCGAGCTGTTCGCGGCTACAAGGCTTGCCACAAGTCACGCCAGCATGTACGGCGCGGTCGAACTTTCCAACGACGATATCAAAAACCTGCTGGAACGGGCGCTGCCGTGAAAATTGATTCGTCATGCCCGGCCTTGTGCCGGGCATCCACGTCCTTTTTGCTGCACGAAGTTGAGGACGTGGATGGCCGGGACGAGCCCGGCCATGACGACAATCAGAAATCGAAAGTCAGTTGATGGATTCCCTCAATCCCGAACATCCGCCGGTCACGGCAGCGCCGGCCGGCCGGCGCCCGCTAGTCTGGAAATTCTGGGGCACCGCATTGTGGGGCCTTTTCATCTTTGCCGCGATGTTCATCGGCCAGATCGCCGTTGTCGCCTGGTTCGTGCTGCGGCGGGGCGGCCCGATCGATGTTGCCGCTGCCGTGCATGTCGTCGGCGGCGGAATCACGATTTCGCTGTCGGTGATCACGGGTCTTCCGGCCGTGCTCGCAGCACTTTGGTTGGCGATCCACTTCTCGCGCACGCCTTTTGCCGATTATCTCGCGCTGCGCTGGACCTCATGGAAGAACGTTGCGATCGGCGTCGCCGGCCTGTTCGTCATGGTGATGGGATGGGACCTGTTGTCGCGCGCGACCGGGCGCGAGGTCAATCCCGGCTTCATGGTCGATGTCCTGAAATCGGCGCGCGCCGACGGCGCGCTGTGGCTGCTGGTAGTTGCCTTCTGCGTCGCCGCGCCGATCTCGGAGGAATTGTTTGCGCGGGGCTTTCTCTACCGCGGCTGGTCGGAGACTTTTTTAAGACCGGCCGGCGCCATTCTGCTGTCGTCGGTGGTATGGACGGGACTGCACCTGCAATATGACTGGTTTTTCTTTGGCGAAGTCTTTTCCATCGGGCTCTGGCTCGGTTACCTCCGCTACCGCAGCAACTCGACCTGGCTGACGATCGTGCTGCACGGCCTCAATAACCTCGGCGCGGTGGGGCAGACGATCTGGCTCGCGGGGTAGCTCAGGTGACCAGCGCGATCGGCGTCGTTAGCTTTTTCTGGGCAAGTTTGCCAGCCGGTCGAGCGCACCTTGCAGGATGAAGATCGCGGCATGCTCATCGATCACCTCGGCGCGCTTGGCCCTGCTCATATCCATGCCGATCAGCTCGCGTTCGACGGCTGCGGTCGAGAGCCGCTCGTCCCACAGCGCGATGGCAAGATCGGTCAGTCCTGCGAAATTGCGCGCGAAGGCGCGGGTCGACTGCGCCCGCGGGCCCTCGCTGCCGTCCATGTTGATGGGAAGGCCCAGCACGAAACCTGCGGCGCCGCGTTCCCCCGCGATCGCGAGCAGCCGCGCCGCATCCGCCTTGAAGGCCTTGCGGTGTAAGGTCTCGACGCCCGTCGCCAGCCTGCGATCGGGATCGGACACCGCGACGCCGATGGTTTTCGTTCCCAGGTCGAGGCCAATCAGGGCGCCGCGTTCGGGCCAGTGCGTGGCAGCGTCGATTAACGGGAGAATGAGGGCAGGCATGGACCTGCGCTTACCATGCGCCCTGGCCGCCGCGCAAAGCCATATCGCGGCGTGGCGAACCGGAAACGGAACGCCATGCCGATGTTCTTGATGCGACCTTACCGGATCGCCACGGGGTTGATGATGCCCTGCACCGCGCCGGTGATCTTGGGCACGCCAAGGACAAACAGGAATTCATAGCCCTTGTCGGCCGCGAGCTGGTCCGTGTTCATGTTTTCCAGAATGTAGGTGCCGGACATCGGCAGGAAGATCTGGTGCACCGGGAACACGTCCTTGGATTCGAATGGAAGCACTTCCACCGCCCAGGTGTCCGAGCCGACGGCGACGACGCCCTTGCTGACAAGATATTTCGCGCCCTCGACGCCGACGCCGGGTTCGCCCGTGTTGTAGCGCTTGTCGTCCTTGCCGATCAGGCTGGTCCAACCGGTGTGGAAGAGGACGACATCGCCTTGGCGGATTTCGACGCCCTGTTTTTTCGCGACTTCGTCGATTTCCTTGACGTTGAAGGCCGTGCCCTCCTTGACGACGTCGGTGTCGTAATAGGCCGCCATGTCGAGCATCACGCCGCGGGTGACGATCGGCGGGATTTTCTCGACGCCGAGCTTTTTCAGGCCGTCGGCGGCGGCGAAATCCGTCGACTTAAATCCATTGTAATAGGTCCAGTTGACGCCGATGTGGCCGAGGCCGTCGATCTGGCTGCCGATGCCGACCCAGCCCTCGATGATGTCGTCGTTGTAGGTGACCTTGTTCGGACCGATGCCTTCGCCCCCGGCTTGTCCGGGTTGCAGCACCAGCACCTTGAAGGTGCGCGGGGGATAGGCCGGCGTTTTCGAGTTGGTCTCGATGCCGAGCGCGTAGGTCTTGCCGGTCTTGATCAGTCCGGCGGCCTTCACGACGATGTCGGGCGACATGTTGTTGGCGGCGCCGATCTCGTCGTTCGGGCCCCATTTCGATTTGGTCCAGTCTTGTGCGCTTGCCGTTCCGACCGTACCCAACAAGGCGGCAGAACAGCACAACACGAATGCGGTGCGCATGGCAGATCCTCCCAGACGTTGACGTGATGGTTGTTGGTAGCTAGCGGCTCATACTAACGTAGTAGCGCTGAGCGATCCAAAAAATTTGTAACAAACGTCACGACCGCTGAACGCCACACGCCGCGCCACATCGCGTCAGAAATATGACGGAGAAGATATCATCGAGAATTTTCGCGAGACGGAAAGACGAGGCCCAAGGCCTTCGTTGCGCCGCTGCGCGTGGGCCTCAGGCGGCGTGCGAATGCATAGCTCGTCCGCGGCGGGGGTGTTAGCGTCAGGCAGCCCCACGGCAACGATGCCTGCGCCGATCCCCCCATAACTGCATGAGCAAACCATGTGGCCGGACCGCCGACTTCTTCAGCTCTTCAAGACCGAATTTCCCATCGTGCTCGCACCCATGGCCGGTGCGATGGACGCCGAGCTCGTGATCGCGGCGGCGCAGGGCGGGGCGCTCGGATCGCTGCCTTGCGCGTTGCTGTCAGCGGAAAAGGCGCGCGAGCAGGTCAATATCATCCGCCAGCGCGTGTCGGCGCCGGTCAGCATGAATTTCTTTTGTCACAAGGCTGAAGACGCCGACTTAAAGCGCGAAGCAGCCTGGCGGCAACGGCTGACGCCCTATTATCGCGAACTGGGCCTTGACCCGTCCGCGCCCATCAATGCCGCCAATCGCGCGCCGTTCGATGCCGCGCTTTGTGAGGTCGTCGAGGAGTTGAAGCCCGAGATCGTCAGCTTTCATTTCGGTCTGCCGGATCAGGCGCTGCTCAAGCGCGTCAAGGCGGCCGGCTGCATCGTGATGTCGTCGGCGACCATCGTGAAGGAAGCGATCTGGCTCGAGGAGCACGGCGCCGACGTCATTATCGCGCAAGGCGCCGAAGCCGGCGGCCACCGCGGCATGTTCCTCACCGACAATATCGCCGAGCAGCCCGGCACCTTCGCGCTGGTGCCGCAGGTGGTCGACGCCGTAAAGGTCCCGGTGGTTGCGGCCGGCGGCATCGCCGACGGGCGCGGTATCGCAGCCGCTTTCGCGCTGGGCGCCTCGGGGGTCCAGATCGGCAGCGCCTACTTACGCTGTCCGGAATCCAAGGTGAGTGCGCCGGCGCGGATCGCGCTCGCCCAGGC
>JBATYU010000199.1:0-2213 GCA_049674245.1 Bradyrhizobium sp.
CCATCCGCCGGCCAGAAAAATGCGCCGCTCGCTCGCGCCTTCCTTCTCAGGCATCTAGCGCCCGCTCTGCTTCCATCTGCATCAATTTGCACCGGATGCAAGTGGTCGCATCCAGCCCACCGGTCAAATACTTGCGTTAGCCCTTCAGTTCGGGGCGGAAGCCGGGAACAGAGCGGTCTTCTGCTCTATGGCTGACGGAAAGAGGGCACACACGGGTGGAATGGCTGAGACGGCGCCCCCTGAATTAAGTACCGGAAGCTGAACAGAGTTCGCGCGAATGGAACGTAATCCCAAAATCGATCCGGTGCTCAAGGGCTGGCTGGATAACGTGCTAGTTCCTGCACTTCTCCTAAAGTTCCACGCTGAGAATGTCAGGGTAGGAGATAATGACCGGGACCGGATCGCCCGCACGGTGTCCGGCATTTCGATACCGGAGCAGGTGCAATGACGCCACGAACAGCAGCCTACGCCCGCTATTCCAGCGACCGCCAGAGTCCCGCATCCATTCAGGATCAGCTTCGAAACTGTCGCGGGTTTGCCGAACAACGCGAGTGGGTTTTTCAAGACGAGCACGTCTACCCGGATGAGGCGCTGTCTGGCGCTGGCGCGGATCGTCCGGGGCTCGTGAAGCTGTTGGATGCAGCCGGCCAACTCCCGCGTCCGTTCGATGTGGTGCTTTTGGATGACACAAGCCGCCTCTCGCGCAATATCGGCGACATCGCGCGAGTTTTCGAAAAGCTGAATTTCACGGGCATCCGCATCATTGCCGTTTCCCAGGGCATCGACAGCCACAATGAGCAAGCCGACGTCCTGATGACGGTCCATAGCTTAGTGGATTCGCTGTACATCAAGGAACTCGCCAAGAAAACCCATCGAGGCCTCGAAGGGCGCGCGCTGAAAGGGCTCTGTACTGGCGGGCGCTGCTATGGCTACGACAACATCCGTGAGGGTGACGCCGTTCGCCAGCAGATCAATGCAGCTGAAGCAGTAATCGTTCGGCGTATCTTCGAACTGGCCGCCAACGATTTTTCTTTGAAGACCATCGCGAGGACCCTGAATGCGGAGCGTGTCCCATCGCCTCGACCGCGTGCCGGCAAACAGTATGCGACATGGTGCCCCACCGCGATTCGTGCCATGTTGCGGCGGGAACTTTACGTCGGACGGATCGTTTGGAACCGCGCGCGCTTCGTGAAACAGCCGGGCACAAACAAACGCCTCCGCAGGGAGCGGCCCGAAAGCGAGTGGCTGGTTACAGAACAGCCGGAACTTCGCATTATCAGCGCGGATCTTTGGGAGAGGGTTCAGGCACGGATTGTGCGTGTGGCAGAGCAGTACACTAAACCCGCCCATCCTGGGCTATTGAATCGAGCCTCGACAAGTCCATACCTCATGACCGGGTTTTTGAAGTGCGGTTCGTGCGGAGCTAACCTCGTGATCGTCACCGGGCGTACCAAGGGCGCGCATCCCAAGTACGGCTGCCCTCAAAACTTCTACCGCGGCACATGCCCGAATGGGCTGAAGGAACGCTCCGACTGGTTGGAAGACCGATTGCTTTCGGAGCTTCAGCAGGCCGTCATGCGCCCGGAAGTGGTGGATTATGCGATCAGCGAGTTCGAGCGGCAGTTGCACGCTTCTCTGACCGACCTGACGTGCCAAACTGGCCGCATGCGGCAGCGTTCCGAGCAGATCCAGCAGGAACTTCGCAACCTGGTAGCGATGACCGCCACCTGCGGGCCGTCACCGGCGCTCATCGAGGGTATCAACCAGCGGGAGCAGGAGTTGAAGGCCATCACCGGCCAACTGCTAGCCGGCGAACGCGGTTGCGTATCATCACAGGTCGGACAGGTCAGGCAATTCGTCACCGAACGCCTGGGAAACATTCGCGGTTTGCTCGCGGCTGACGTGCAGCGGGCCAAGGCTGAACTGGCCAGGCACATCTCGACCATTGAGATGATTCCGCAAGGGGTAGACCGCAAGGGCCACTATATCGCCGCAGGCGAGTGGGACTTGTTGGGTAGAGAAGAAAAGCGCGTTCGGATGGTTGCGGGGGAAGGATTTGAACCTTCGACCTTTGGGTTATGAGTTTGATTTATATTTTCCCTGCGTTCATGCTGTTCCTTGTATTTCAATGACATAACTCACCCTGGTGGCTCTTGGTTCATCCTGTTTCGGGCTGCTTTTTCTTGGAAGTGGTAGCACGTTTGGTAGCACAG
>JBATYU010000200.1:0-11667 GCA_049674245.1 Bradyrhizobium sp.
TCATAGAGCTGGCGGATGCGCCCCGGATCGAGCTGAGTGACTTCAAAACCGCGGCGGCCGCTCTCGGCGACCAGGCCCTGCCGGTGCAGCAGGTGCAGGGCATGGGAAACCGGCTGGCGCGACACGCCGAGTTTTTCCGCCAGTTCGTTCTGCCGGATGCGGTGCCCCGGCGGCAGCGTGCGGTCCGTTATCGCCTCGAGAATGCGCGCATAAACCTGGTCGATCAGGTTGGGGAGCGGATCTAACGGGATCATGCCGGGCGTCCAGTTTGGAATACGGAATTCCGTATTCAGAAATCTAACGGGAGGATGGGGTGCGGTCAAGGGTCACCTTAGTGGGCCCTCGCCGCTGCGCTATGCTTCGGCCGAGAGGCCGGGGGTCCATCATGAGCGACGACGCAGCAAGTTTCGTCGGCAACATCCCGCAGTATTACGATCAGGGAATGGGGCCGATGGTCTTTGTCGATTATGCTGCCGAGATGGCGCAACGCGTCACCGCGGGCAATCCGGCGCGGGTGCTGGAGACGGCCGCCGGCACCGGCATCGTCACGCGAAAGCTGCGCGATGCGTTGCCCGGCAGCACGCACATAATGGCGACCGATCTCAATCCGCCGATGCTCGATGTTGCGCGCGCCAAGTTTCGGGCCGGCGAGCAGGTCGAGTTCCGGCCTGCCGACGCCATGGCGCTTCCGTTCGCCGATGGAAGCTTCGATGCCGTCGTGTGCCAGTTCGGCGTCATGTTCTTTCCGGACAAGGCCAAATCCTACGCCGAGGTCCTTCGTGTGCTCACCCCCGGCGGCCGCTACCTGTTCAGCGTCTGGGACTCGCATCGTTACAATCCGTTCGGCCGGCTCTCCCATCAGGTTGCGGGAAGCTTTTTCCCTTCCGATCCGCCTCAGTTCTACAGTGTGCCGTTCTCCTGCCATCAGATCGATCCTATCAAGGAGTCCCTGATCGAAGCTGGCTTCGCCGGCATCAACGCTGCCGTCGTCAGCCTGAACAAGGAGATCCCCGACGTAGCGAATTTTGCGCGCGCGGCGATCCATGGTAATCCGCTGATCGATCAGATCCGGGCGCGCGGCGGCGTTGAGCCCGAACTTGTGGTCGAGGCGCTGGTGCGCGAATTTCGCCGTGAATTCGGCCCCGATCCGGGGCACATGCCGCTTCAGGCGATCCTGTTTTCTGCAACAAAGCGAGCCTGACGGTGCTTACAGGGGCAGGTGCTCTCCCATTGCTCCCAAAATCACCCCGCCAAAAACTCCAGCACGATCCTGCAAAATTCCTGCGGCGCCTGCTCGAACATCCAATGCCGGGCGCCCGGGATCATCGCGGTTCGGGCTGCGGGAACGTGTGGGGAAAGCGCGCGGGTGATCGCCGGCAACATTCCCTTGGTGTCGGCGCCGCCGATGAATAGCGTCGGTGGTTTGATGGATTGCGCGCTGGCCTTGCTGTAGGGCTTGCGGTTCTCATGGATCTGGCCGATCAGCGTAAAGGCATTGTCGCGCAACTGCTGCTTCGCCGCTGCGGGCAGGCGTGCCCAGGCGCCTTCGCCGTCGATCCCGTCGAAAAAGCACTGCAGCGCGCCCTCGATATCGCCGGCCTTAACCTTCTCGGCCGACGCCATGATGCGCGCGCCTAGCGCGGAGGGTGCGCCGGGCGCAGCAGAAGCATCCAGCGTCGCATCGAGGTCGCCGCCCGGTTCGGCCAATATCAATTTGCGCAACAATTCGGGCCGCGCTTCCGCGACGCGAAACGAAATGTGCCCGCCGCGCGAATGGCCCATCAGGTTGACCGGCTTCGGCGCGATCTGCTCGATGAAGGCGATGACGTCGGCGACATGCTGGCTCATCAGATAGTCGCTGCCGACACCATCCCAGTGCTCGGGAAAGAAGTGCCTGAGGCTGACCGCGATCACGCGATAATTTTCCGACAGCGGCCCCATCACCGGCGACCAGGTGCGGAAGTCGCCAAGTGTGCCATGCACGCAGACCAGCGGCGGGCCCGATCCCAGTTCGAGATAGGCCATGTCGTATCCGTTGACGCGAAGCGTTTGCATGGGGACTCGCGATGGGTCGGGGGAAGGGAGTGAAGCACATCATTTCATGAAATAGGGCGACTGCCTAGCATTGACCCATAGTATAATTAGGCATAGTAATACGATGCATCATCCACAAACAGGAGCCACCCATGCCAGTCGCCAAGGTTTACGTGCCAGCAGGCATTCTCACGCCGGATCAACGGCGCGAGATCGTCAAGGGGATTCATGAGGTCATCGTCGGTGTCGAAAAGCACACGGTGGATTTTCCGACCTATGTGCTGATCAATGAGGTCCCACCCGGCGACTGGGGCTGGACCGGCAACGTCTACGCGCCTCGAACCTGACCATCGATCACCATCCCTCACCGCGAAATTGGAGCATGCACATGATCAATAGCCCGAACGGCGACGTGGAATTGCCTGAAAGCCCCGGATTGAACCGGCGCGCTGTCCTTATGACCGCGGCCATCGCCGCCGGCGCGGCGGCCGGTGTCGCGCCGGCTCTCGCCGACACCGTTCCGTCCGGCAATTTCGGGGCACCGTGGGTGGAACTTCAAGTTCCTGTCGGCGCCCTCACCCTTGAGCAGAAGGCGGCCATGATCAAGGGCATGACCGATGTCGTTCTCAACGTGTTGAAGCTGCCGCCGGATCCCTCCAGGAAGGCATTCGCCCTGATCCTTGAAACGGCGGAGGGCGGATTCGGCGTCGACGGTCAGGCTTTGGTGCGGCGGCCCAAATAGGCCGGTCGGTTCGGCCTTGCGAAAAGTCCCTTCGCCGTTGCCCCGCCCACGGCTTGACCGTCTGCATTCCAAAGCCTAGTAATGCAAGGCATGGAAGGCGAAATGCTCAAGGGGCACCTCGACATGATCGTGCTCGCCGCGCTGGCCTCGGGCTCGGCCCACGGCTATGCCGTGATCGAGGAGATCAAACGGCGCAGCGGCGGCGCGTTCGATCTGCCCGAAGGCACGATCTATCCCGCGCTGCACCGGCTGGAGCAGGCAGGTCTGCTCAAGAGCACCTGGACCACCGCCGACAGCGGGCGTCGGCGTCGGGTCTATACCCTGACCAGAACCGGCAACCGGGCGCTGGTCGAGCGGCGCGCGGTCTGGAAACAATTTTCCGATGCTGTCGGCGGTTTGCTCGCCGGATCCCGGCCACGCGAGACCCCGGCATGATCCCCGATTACCTTGAATCGCTGGCGCGCGAGCTCGATTTCGATCGATCCCTGTCACGATGCGTGCGGCAGGAAGTCGAGGATCACTTATGGGAAGCCGTCGCGGCCGAACCCTCGGGGAACACGCTTCAGGCGCAGCGGCGCGCCATCGCGAATTTTGGCGACGCCCGCGCCATCGCCGCTCAGTTCGCGGTGGTCTCGCTGGCACAGCGCACCCGGAGAGCCGGCATCGCAGCGGTTCTCGTCATCGCCGGCGATTTGGTTGCCATGAAGGCTCGCGTCGCATGGTACGCGGCGGCGCAGTGGGGCATCAGCGACGACATGAGGGCGCTGCGCGGTCTCGTGCTTTTGATCGACCGCTATGCCTTCTGGACGTCGGTCATTGTCGGGCTCGGCGCCTTGGCCTACATCCTCAGCCGCGAGATCCCTGCCGCGTTTTCTCCGGCCTTCCGGCGGCAGCTTCGCTGCTTCTCTGTGCTGTGCAGTGCAACGGCGGCCGCGCTCGTGGTTTCGGTCATCAGCGATGGGGTGCTGACGGCGCTCCAGGTACAGGGAATGGCGCCATCGGTGGAAATTTGGGTCGCGATCTTCACGATGGCGATCGAAGTCGCATGCGCCGGATTTCTCGTCTTCCATATCCGCAGCAACACGCGGCGGGCGGCATCGACGGCGGCGCTCTTGAAAGCGTGAGATCCGGCAACGGGCCCCCGAAAGCAGGCCGCGTCCGCGCTTTCTTGAAGGCGGAAGCGAGAATCCCTAGATATTGCAAGCTGTTGATGCCGCCGGTTCCGTCAGAATCCGGGTGGATAGCAACATCGTCCAAGTCTAGATTTGAATCCAGCATCAAGCTCGGACAGTTGGAGCAAACCATGACCGGACAAAGCTTTGCAATATTCGACACCGCGATCGGACCCTGCGGCATCGTGTGGGGCGAGCGCGGCATCAGTGGCGTGCAACTGCCGATGGGCAGCGAGGACAAGACCCGCAAGCGCATCCACCAGCGCAACGGCGATCTCCCGGAAGCCGAGCCCACCGCGGAGGTGCTGCATGCGATCGACGCGATCAAGGAACTGCTTATGGGCAAGCCGAACGATCTCTCTGGCGTCGTGCTCGATCTCGACGGGGTGCCGGAGTTCAACCGCGGCGTCTATGACATCGCGCGCACCATTCCGCCGGGCAAGACCATGACCTATGGCGACATCGCGAAAAAACTTGGCGGCGTGGAATTGTCACGCGACGTCGGCCAGGCGCTTGGGCACAACCCTTGCCCGATTGTGGTGCCCTGCCATCGCGTGCTCGCGGCGGGCAACAAGCCGGGCGGATTCTCCGCCAATGGCGGCGTGGTGACAAAGCTCAAAATGCTTCAGATCGAGGGCGCCTTCGTCAATCACACGCCGAGCCTGTTCGATTGACCGATCTGTTAAGCCGCCTGGCACGAAAACCCGCTGCCCGAACGGCGGATCTTGCCGGCCGAAGGCGAGGGGAAATGCGCGGTGCAGCACAGCGTATCGGTATCGCAATAGCGTTCGAGGAAACTCTTCCGCGTTGTTGCGGCCTGCGTCGGATCGACGTCGAATTTCGGTGACAATTCAGGATAGTGCGTCTGCAGCGGGGTGTGCATGAGGTCGCCGGAGAACACGGCCACATCCTTGGCCTTGCCGAAGGTGAAGGCGACGTGGCCGGGCGTATGGCCCGGCGTCGGCAGGATGCGGGCGTGGTCGCCGATCCCGTGGTCGTTGGTCACGATCTCGGCCTTCCCGGCTTCAACGATCGGCAGCACGCTGTCGCCGAACGGCGGCACGGCCGTCTTCGCGTTTTGCTCGGCCCAGTAGTCGAACTCGCTTCTAGCGAAGACGTAGCGCGCCTTCGGAAAGGTCGGCACCCAGCGCCCGTTTTCCAGCCGCGTGTTCCATCCGACATGATCGACATGCAGATGCGTGCACATCACGAAATCGATGTCGCCGACCGAAAAGCCCGCTTCCTTCAACCCCCGCATATAGGTGTCGTCGGTCTTCATGTTCCATTTCGGGCGCAGCGGCCGCGGCTTGTCGTTACCGATGCAGCTGTCGATCAGAATGGTGTGATGCGGGGTCTTCACGATGTAGGACTGGAAGCACAGGATCAGCACGTCGTTGTCGTCGATCGCACCGGCCTTTTTCATCCAAGGCCTATTCTCCGCGAGCCGGTCCGGCGTCAGGCCGGGCAGCAGGTCCAGCGCCGGCAGGAACGTGGTTTCCTGCTCGATGATGCGGTGAATGGTGAGGTCGCCGGCGGTAAGTTTGAGGCTCATGACTGCTTCCTTGACTGGGTTTTTCGTCTTATTGCTTGTCGCGAACGGACGGGATGACCGAGTTTGCGAGGATATCGAGCGCCGCCATGCCCTCCTTCGGCCTCCCGAACAGACCGGACGTGATCATCATGACGATATCGAGATCGGGGATGACAAGGATTCGCTGGCCGCCCCAGCCCATGGCGGCCACCCACTTCACTTCGTTACCCTCCGCCAGCGAGCGCCCCATCCACCAATGATAGCCGTAGAAGAACAGGCCGCCGAAAGAGCCGGTCGCCTGGAAACGCGGGATGACCGATTGCATGATCCAGTCCGGTGGGATGACTTGCCGGCCGTTCCAGGCGCCATCGTTCAGCAGCAGCTGGCCGACCTTGGCGGCGTCGCGCGGCCGCAGCCGCAGCCCGGCCGCTGCCGCGATCTTCCCGTTGTTCGGATAGGACTTCCATTCGAAGTCGGTGACATCAAGCGGCTTGAACAAATAATCGCGTGCGAAGGCCTCCAGGGATTTCCCCGAAACGCGCTCCAGGATGGAGCCGAGCAGGTCGGTTCCGCCGCCGTTGTAGACCCACGACGTGTCCGGAGCCGCTGCAATCGGCTTCGAGAGCACGTAGTGAACGGGATCGGCTTCATAGCCGAGATGAGGCTCATCGTTTTTGGGATCGGTCCAGGAAAGCGTCTCGTCCCATTGAATCCCCGACGACATGGTCAGCAGATGACGGAAGGTGACGTTGTCCCAGCCGGCCGTCTTTTGCGCCGCGTATTCCGGAAAGAACTTGACGACGGGTTCGTTGACGCCTGCGATCAGCCTGCGATCGATCGCAATTCCGACCAGCAGCGAGACGATGCTCTTTGAAGCCGACCGCATGTCGTGCCTGGTGGTCGCGTCGAAATCGTGCGGGCCCTCCGGCTGTCCCCAGGGCTGATCGAGGCCTGCGAAATATTGCTCGAACACCAGTTTACCGCGACGGGCGATCAGCACGGCGTGGACGTCGGAATCGGTGAGTTTCAGCCGTTGCTCGATGCCGCACAGGCGTGCGCCATCGAGGCCGACGCTATCGGGTGAGGCTATCGCCCAGCCATCGTCGAGTGTCGCGGGCATCCCGCAAGCCGAATTTGTTTGACCTCGAGCTAACGCACAGGAAGCCAGCGTGAAGGCGGCGATGAAGCCGAGGCGCTGGAGTCGATGGCTGCCCTCGAACATCGTTGCCGTCTCCGATTGGATTCTACGCCGGTGGCGGGAGTGAGATTCTTACCGACGGCCGTTCCAGCATCTTCTGATGGAAGGCGTCGAGTTTCGGATAGGCCTTGCGCCAGCCGCAATCGGCAAAACGGAAATCGGCATAGCCGAGCACGCAAGTAAGCGCAATCTGGGAGATGTCGAGCGGACGCGACAGCATGTCCGGCTGCTGCTCGAAGCGTGACATACCTTTCCATGCCCGGTTCCAGTGGTCGTCGGACCATGCCTTCCAGCGAAGCGCCTCGGGCCGCACCATGTTTTCGTAGCGGCACAGCAGCATGGAATCGAGCATGCCTTGCAGAAGCGAATGATCACTTCTGACCTTCCAGCGCACCGCGCCGGAGGCCGGAATCAGTTTTCCGCCGCCGGCGAGTTCGTCGAGATATTCGACGATGACGTAGGAGTCGACAATGACGTCGCCGTTGTCGAGGATCAGTGCCGGCAATTTCTTCATCGGATAGATCTTTGAATATTCTTCGTTCGGCGTTCCCGGTGCGACCGTGGTCGGCACGAATTCGATTCTGTCGATCAGGCCGAGTTCGATCGCTGTGATGCGTACCTTGCGGGCGAACGGCGAGGCTGGGGAGAAGGTGAGTTTCATTGGAATGTCCTTGAACAAATGCTCGGCTGGAAATCGCCGTCATTGCGAGCGAAGCGAAGCAATCCAGAGAGCCGCGGAGTAAGACTGGATTGCTTCGTCGCGGAGCCTGTCATCGGGCCCGCCGGGGGCGGGACCCGTTGGCTCCTCGCAATGACGGATGTCGCAAACCTTACGCCGCAACAATCTCCTGCCGCTGCTCGCCGAGGCCTTCGATCCCGAGCGTGACGACGTCGCCGGTATTGAGGAACTTTGGTGGCTTCATGCCGGCGCCGACGCCGGGCGGGGTGCCGGTGGTGATAATGTCGCCGGGCAGCAGGGTGAGGAACGTCGAGACATAGGAAATGCACTTCGCCATGGAAAAGATCATGGTCGAGGTCGATCCGGTCTGGCGGCGCTCTCCGTTGACGTCGAGCCACATAGACAGTTTTTGCACATCAGGTATTTCATCTTTGGTGACGAGCCACGGGCCGACGGGACCGAAGGTGTCATGCGACTTGCCCTTGGTCCATTGCCCCCCGCGCTCCTGCTGGAAATACCGCTCGGAGACGTCGTTGCAGACGCAATAGCCGGCGACATGGTTGAGCGCGTCGGCTTCGGAGACGTATTTGGCGCGGGTGCCGATAATGGCGGCAATCTCGACTTCCCAGTCGAGTTTCTTGGATTCGCGCGGCTTTTCGACGTTGTCGTTCGGGCCGCTGAGACTGGTATTGGCCTTCAGGAAGAAGATCGGCTCTGGCGGAATTGGATTTCCGGTCTCCTTGGCGTGATCGATATAGTTCAACCCGATGGCGACGAATTTCGAGATGCCGGTGACGGGCGCGCCGAGCCGCGGCTTGCCGCTGACGGCGGGAAGCTTGGAAGTGTCGAGCTCGGCCAGCTTCTTCAGCGAGGCCGGCGCATAGGCAGCGCCGTCGAGGTCCTTCAGATGCGCCGACAGGTCGCGCAATTGGCCGGATTTGTCGATCAGGCCGGGCTTTTCCGCACCCTTCTCGCCGTAACGAACAAGCTTCATGTTCACTCTCCCTTGGGGGTTTCTTGACGGGACCTTGGCAGCTTCATGGAACAGCGCGGGGTGAAATTCAACTGCCGCGACGGGATTGCTGGGCTGCTAAGCCACGAATTTGAAGGCATCGCCGGCGCGCTTGATATGGGCGGCGCCAAAGTGTCCGCCGATCACGAGCGTCGGCCGATCGGCGAAACGCGAGAACAACTGCTGCCGCGTCGCCGTCGATTGCAGGGGGTCGGAATCGGCCGTCGACGACCAGTCAAGATGTGCCATCTGGCAAGGGTGGTGGGCGACGTCGCCGGTGAGCAGCCCCTCTTCTCCATCCGATTTGATGTGAATGCTCATATGCCCGGGGCTGTGACCGGGCGTCGGGATCATGGTGATCTCCTCGCTTAGCCTGTGGTCGCTCGGGATCAGCTCGGCCTTGCCGGCGTCCACGATCGGCTTCACGGAATCGTTGAATACTGCCGCTTGGCTCGGTTCGCGGCTGTGATCGCGCCAGTGCTCATACTCGATCTTGCCGAACACGTAGCGCGCATTGGCGAAGGTTGGCCGCCATTTGCCGTCGACGAGCCGGGTGTTCCAGCCGACGTGGTCGACGTGCAAATGCGTGCACAGTACGGTGTCGATGCTATCGGGCGGGAAGCCGGCCTGGGTCAGCGTTTCCAGGAATGGTCCGTTGCGGTTATTCCAGGTCGGCACGTCGCGGCCTTGCTTGTCATTGCCAAGCCCGGTGTCAACGACGATGCGATGCGACGGCGTCTCTACCACCAGCGAGTGGATCGACATCTTTAGGCGCCCTTCCTCGGTGGCGAAATCGGGAATCAACCAAGGCAATTTCTGGATTTCTTCATTGGTCGCGAGCGGTAGGATGAAACGCGTGGAGCCGACGGTCTCCAATTCCACCACTTTTGTGATCTTGACCTTGCCTACCTTCCACTGCATCCAGCGCTTCCTTTCCTTTGATTTTCTTGCCCGAAAGATGCTGGTTTCCGCTGTCATAGGCAATGGATCATCCGAGGCCATGCTGCGTTATCGGGGAACTCGTGGTCCGATTCCAACATTCGCATCCCGTAGGCGGCGAATTTCAAATCCACTCCACCAGCTGGAGGAGCGCATGATCCCAGAACTCACGATTTCGCCCGAAAAAGTCGGTTTCTTGATTGAGAAAGCGCGGGAATTCGACGCCAAGGATGTGCCGGCCGATCCCGATTCCGGATCGAACGGTGCGGACGATGGCATGATCGACGTGCTCGAGGATAACGGTGCTGATCCCGTGGTGCGCGAGATCACGGGTTTCATCGACGCGCTCACCGAAGACGAGCAGATCGATCTGGTCGCCCTGATGCGGCTTGGCCGCGGCGACGGCACCATCGAGGAATGGGACGAGCTTCGGGGTGACGCCGCCGAGGGACGCACCGCCCGCACCGCGAGCTATCTGTTGGGTGAGCCGATGCTCGGCGACCTGCTTGCCGAGGGTCTTGACGCGTTCGGCTTGTCCTGGAGCGACGAGCGGACGACGCCCGTCCGATAACTAGTCCTAGCAGATTGCGCGATGATGCAGGAGTGCCGCTGATTTGCCCGACGTGTCAAATTGCTTTTCAAAGCATCCATGCCGGCGACTGCCTGCTACCTTGCATGGGGTTGTTTTCGATATTTTTGGTTGGAGCCGCGTCGGCCTGGCGGCTCTCTTGTTTCCGGCTGGCTTTTGCTTTTAGAGCATGATCCGGCAAAGCATGCCCTCGGGCTACGACCCGATGGGTGGTACCGGTTTTCCCTTAGCTTAGCTAACAAACGCGGAGCGCGTTTGCGCGGAGATCATGCTCAAACAAAAAGTGAGAAGCGGGATGACGATTCGAAGAAAAGTCATCACGCCCTAGCGCGCACAATCGACGATCACGGTGCCGAGCTTGTCGCCCTTCTCCACCGCGAGATGCGCCTGCGCCGTGTCCGCCAGCGCAAACTGCCCGGCGATATTGTGGAGGCGCCTGCCTGCGGTGAGCCATTTGGTGATGTCGGCTTGCGCCGCTGCGAGCACGGGCCATGGCAGCGCGAACAGCACCAGCGTGCGCAACGCGATGCATCGCTCCATCAATTCGCGCATCGGCACGACAGGCGTGCGGTTGCCGTTGGTGGCGTAAACGGCGATGGTGGAATTCATCGCCATCAACTTCAACGTGGTTGCGATATTGCCGCCGAAATCGACATCGGCCACACGGTTCACCCCGAGCCGATTGGTGAAGGCCAGCGCCCTAGCCACGACGTCCTCCGTCTTGTAATTGATGACGAGATCGGCGCCGGCAAGCCGCGCCTGCTCGGCCTTGGCGGCGGAACTGACGGTCGCGATCACCTTGGCGCCGCCCCATTTGGCGAGTTGTACCGCGTAGTGACCGACCGCGCCGGCGCCGCCGGTGACCAGCACGGTCTGTCCTGCGATCGGCCCATCGCCGAACAGCGAGCACCACGCCGTCATGGCGGGAATGCCGAGCGTGGCGCCTTGCGCGAATGAGAGACTGTCCGGCAAGGGAGTCACCAGATGTTCTGATAGCGCGATAAATTCGGCCGCTGTGCCGAAGGCGCGACCGTTGCGCTGGCCGTTGAACAGCCAGACGCGCTGGCCGGCCTTCAGCCGCGTAACGCCGCCGCCGACCTGGTCGACGATGCCGGCGCCGTCGCTGTTCGGGATCACGCGCGGAAATTCTATTCCGCGATAGGTGCCGGCGCGGCGGTAAACATCGGCCGGGTTGACGCCGGAGGCCTCCAGCCGGACGCGGACTTCGCCGGGACCGGCCGTAGGCGTTGGCATCTCGCCAAAGGTCAGGACGTCAGCCGCAGGTCCCGTGCGCTCGTACCAGACCGCCTTCACAACGTTCCCGGATAGGCGCCGCCATCGAGCAGAATGTTTTGCCCGGTGATGAAGCCGGCCTTGGCGCCGCACAGGAAGGCGCAGGCAAGCCCAAATTCCTCGGGGTCGCCGAAACGCCCGGCGGGATTGAGCTTGGCGCGCTCGGCCATGATCGCCTCCACCGGGACGCCGCGCTTCTCCGCTTCGGCCTTGCCGGTGCTGCGCAACCGGTCGGTCTCGAACGGCCCCGGCAACAGCCCGTTGATGGTGACATTGTTGATCACCGTCTTGCGCGCGATGCCCGCGACGAACCCGGTCAGCCCGGCGCGCGCACCGTTGGAAAGGCCCAGTATCTCGATCGGCGCCTTCACCGCGGCGGATGTGATGTTGACGATGCGGCCGAATTTTCGCGCCATCATGCCGTCGACCGTCGCCTTGATCAGCTCGATCGGCGTCAGCATGTTGGCGTCGATCGCCT
>JBATYU010000201.1:0-7045 GCA_049674245.1 Bradyrhizobium sp.
TCGGCGCCGGGACAGCTCGACAATCCAACCCTCGCCAAGGAATTCGCATTCGACTGGCTGCGGCGAAAACTCGGATCGACCGAGCGTACCCCGACAAGGTCGGAGGGTGCGGTTGATTGCTAGACTAAGACTAATTCACCAGAAAGCCCTTCAACCCGGTGTAGACCGATCCGGACACGGTCGCGACGAAGCCGACGATGGGTCCGGCGGTCCGCAGGATATGCTGGAGCAGGCGTGCGCGCCGCCGCAACGCTTCCTTGCCGACATGCTGGCCCCACGCACGCGCGATCCAGTACGCCGCCGCGCTCGGCTTGCCGCTGGAGGTAAAGGCGCGCGGCAATACCTCGAACAACAGATAGGCCAGGATGTTGCCGGCGCCGAACGCGAGCGCGATACTCATGCCGTATTCGATACTCTCTTTCCATTCCAGCCCGTTCGACGGCAGCACGGGCACGCCGTCCAGGTAACCGGTGGCGGCGAGCATGCTCCACACGCTCAGCGCCGCCGCGGCGATCCCAAACGTCAGCGCGCCGCGAAAGCCGATATGCTTGCCGGCGGCGAGCGCAAAACCGAACGGCAGCGGAATCAAGACCGAAGCGACGCGCAGGTAGATTTCCGGGACGTCAAACCTGAACGTCACCAGAAAATGCGCCGTCACGAGCAGCGCCGAGGGAAACACGACGAACAGCAACGCGTGCACCAGGAGGAAGCGGCCCGGCGCCTCGGCGACCGCCAGCTTGATGCGAACGCGGTTCAGTTCATGTTGCAGCGCATCGATCTCGGCCGTCATCGCCTGAATTTCAAAGATCACCGGACGCACGAGGGTGAGATCGCGCGCGCAATGCCTGCAAACGAGCGACTCATCCTTGATGGTTTCAACGCAGAAGGGACACTCCATCCTCGGTCAGATCCCGAGCCATCGGCGGGCCGGGCCCAGTCCGGACTCAAGCCCGGACTCAAGCCTGGCCTTGGCGCGATCAAGTTCCAGCCTGAGTTGCTCCCGCTTGCGCGACAGCTCCTCGTGTTCGACGCGGAGCGGGGAAGGGATGACGATGTCGCGATGACAGACCCTGCAAACGGCGGCGTCGGGGCTATTCTCTTCAATGCAAAATGGACAAAGGAATTTCTCGCCGCCGCTCATGGTGCGACTTTGAAAACCAGGACCGAGCTTCTGGTGCGCCCCTCGGAATCGGAGACTTCGATGCGGAACGAGTGTTCGCCGGGTGGGATCTCCGCGTCCGGAATGTCGATGCCGCTGCGTTGCGTAAATCGCGTCAGGCGCGGCATCAGGTCGATCTCCGGGCTCTTGAGATAGGTGACGCGAAGCGTGTCGAGATTGATCTTGTTTCCGCCGAAGGCCTGAAACCTGACCTGGAAATGGACGGGCGAGTGCGTCATTTCGGCGGGCTCCACCAATTCGACGCTGGGTCCGCGGGTGATGCCGCGTGAGATGGCCCCGAAATGCCCATTGGGCAGTTTCGCTTCCTGTTCGGTAATCAATATCGTTCCCGCCTGGGATCGCGCCGGAACCAGCGCCAGTCCGAACAGAAGCCAAAAGACCTTAGTGTGACGCACGGGCTCTTCCTCCTCACCAACGCCGATTGCCGATTTTACCCCAAGCGCGCCGTCCTGTCACAGGCCTCCCGCTGCCCCGTGGCGCCGGTTTCCGGCGCTACCCGATCTCCTTGCGAACCATCGCCGCGGCGTCACACATCGCCTTCAATTTTCCGAACGCGACCTGCCGCGGCATGTATTTCATGCCGCAATCGGGCGCGACCACCAGCCTCTCGGCCGCGACATGCTTTAAGCCGTTGCGGATGCGATCAACGATGTCAGCAACGGTCTCGACCTCGGGGTCACCGAGATCAAGCACCCCGAGCATGATCTTCTTCGAGGCGAGGTCCTTGAGCACGCCGAGGTCGAGCTTGGGCTGCGCCGCCTCGATCGAAATCTGCTCGGCGCTGGTATCGGCGAGCTCGGCCAGGAACGAATAGCCGGCCGGCTTGGTCGAACCGGGCACCACCGCGGCATATCCGAAGCACAGGTGAATCACGGTCGGCACGGTGATGCCCTGCAATGCCCGGTTGATGGCCTTGACCGCGTAGCGCCGGGCCAGGTCCGGATTGTTGCGGACCCAGGGCTCGTCGAGCTGGATCACGTCGGCGCCGGCCTTCTGCAGGTCGAGCGCTTCGGCATTGACGGCTTCCGCGAACGCCATCGCCAGCTCCTCGTCATCCCTGTAGAACTCGTCCTTGGCCTGCCGGCTCATGGTGAAGGGACCTGGCAGCGTGATCTTGGCGACGCGATCGGTATTTTTGCGCAGGAATTCCATGTCGCGCAGCTCGACCGGGTGGCTGCGCTTCACCGGGCCTACCACGCGGGGGACGGGGGTTTGCTGCCCCGTTCGCGCGGTAATGACCGCAGGATTATCGGCATCGATGCCGTCAAGCGCGGTGGCAAAGCGGTTGGAGTAGCTCTCGCGGCGGATTTCGCCGTCGGTCACGATGTCGATGCCGGCGCGTTCCATGTCCCTGATCGCGATTATAGTGGCATCGTCCTGCGCCTGCTCGAGATGCTCCGCAGGCAGCCGCCACATCGCATGCATGCGCGTGCGCGGGACCGATTTTGACAACATCGCGCGGTCCACCAGCCATTCGGGCTGCGGGTAGCTTCCGACCACCGTGGTCGGCAACAGATGCTTTAGCAGGTTCAAGAGTGTTCTCCTTGCATGTCTGGCGATCGTCAATCGAAATCATCCCTTTTGCAATTGACCCTGTGGGACGCCCCCGCTACCTGTTTGACCGCTATAGGCGTGCGGGGAGACGCAATGAACAATAATAATGGTGCCTCCGAATTCGATTACGTCATCGTTGGCGCGGGTTCGGCCGGATGCGTGCTGGCGAACCGCCTGACCGCCGATGGCAAGAATTCGGTGCTGCTGTTGGAAGCCGGCCCAAAGGATACTCACATCTGGATCCACGTGCCGCTCGGCTATGGCCGGCTGTTCAAGGAAAAATCGGTCAACTGGATGTACCAGACCGAGCCCGAGCCGGGCCTGAACGGCCGGCAGGTATTTCAGCCGCGTGGAAAAGTGCTCGGCGGCTCGAGCTCGATCAACGGACTGCTCTACGTTCGCGGCCAGCCCGAGGACTACGATCGCTGGCGCCAGCGCGGCAACGCCGGCTGGGGTTTTGACGACGTGCTGCCCTATTTCAAGAAGGCGGAGAACCAGAGCCGCGGCGCCGACAAATATCATGGCACTGGCGGCCCGTTGCCGGTGTCGGACCCGCGGCATGCCGATCCGCTGTCGGATGCCTTCGTCGTGGCCGCGGCGGAAGTCGGCATTCCCACCAACCCCGACTTCAACGGCGCCACCCAGGAAGGCGCCGGATTTTTCCAGACCACGACGCGGCGCGGCCGGCGCGCCTCGACCGCGTTCTCCTATCTTCGCCCCGCGAAAAGCCGCGGCAATCTGCACGTCGAAACCGCGGCGCTGGCGCAGCGCATCGTGTTCGAGGGGCGCCGCGCCCGCGCCGTCGAATACCGGCAGAACGGGACGTTGCGGACCGTGCGGGCACGCAAAGAGATTCTCGTCTCTGGCGGCGCCTATAACTCGCCGCAACTCTTGCAACTGTCCGGCGTTGGGCCTGCCGACCTTCTGAAGAGCCACGGCATCGCCGTGGTGCTCGACGCGCCGGGTGTCGGGAGCGACCTGCAGGATCATATGCAGGTCCGCCTGATCACGCGTTGCACGAAAGCCGTCACCCTCAATGATATCGTCAATCATCCCGTTCGCCGGATCATGGCCGGCGTACGCTACGCCGCGTTTCGAAAAGGCCCGCTCACGATCGCGGCGGGAACATCAGGCGCGTTCTTCAAGACTAGCCCTCGATTGGCGACCCCGGATATCCAAATCCACTTCCTGCCGTTCTCCACCGACAAGATGGGCGAGAAGCTGCACGCGTTTTCCGGCTTCACCGCTTCCGTCTGTCAGTTGCGCCCGGAGAGCCGCGGCTCGCTTCGCATCAGGAGCGCTGATCCCGCAGCGCCACCGGAAATCCGCATCAACTACCTCGCCAGCGAGACCGATCGCGCCGCCTTCATCGCGGGCGTCAAGGTCTTGCGCAACATACTGGCCGCACCTGCGCTGAAACCTTACGTGGTCGAGGAGGTCTATCCGGGATCGAAGGTGACGAGCGATGAGGACATATTGGCCTTCTGCCGCCAGACCGGCAGCACGGTCTATCATCCGACCTCGACCTGCCGGATGGGCAACGATCCGCTGGCGGTGGTCGATCAACGGCTTCGCGTCCGCGGCATCGAGGGCCTGCGCGTGGTCGATGCCTCGGTGATGCCGGACCTGATGTCGGGCAACACCAATGCGCCCACCATCATGATCGCCGAAAAAGCCTCCGACATGATCCTTGAGGATGCGCGATGACAAGGGAGCGCCGGTAGTGGCGGATCGATGGCGGATCGGCACGCGCAAGAGCGCGATGGCGCTGGCGCAGACCGCCGAGATCGCCCGGCGGCTGGCCGCTGCCGTGCCCGGCATCGACGTCGAAATCGTCAAGTTCGAAACCACGGGAGATA
Organism: Bradyrhizobium sp.; assembly: GCA_049674245.1. Classification (GTDB taxonomy): domain Bacteria; phylum Pseudomonadota; class Alphaproteobacteria; order Rhizobiales; family Xanthobacteraceae; genus Bradyrhizobium. Next base: position 4,594 of record JBATYU010000201.1, read on the forward strand.
TCGACCAGACCGGCAAGCTGTTGCCGCATGGCGGCAAGGGCGGCGCGTTCGTGGCGCAAATCCGGGAGGCTGTTCTATCCGGCGAGCTTCACGCCGCGATGCATTCGCTCAAGGACATGCCTGGCAATGAAGACACGCCTGGCCTCGTGATCGCCGCGACCTTGGCGCGCGATCCGCCCGGCGATGTTCTTGTCCTGCGGCCCGGCCTTTCCATCGAGGATTTCGCCCGGGCGCGCGGCAAGGGTTTCAAGATCGGCACCAACGCGGTGCGGCGTGCGGCTTACGCGCGAAAACTGTTTCCGGAGGTCGAGATCATTCACTATCGCGGCGCCGCCGACACACGGGTGCGCAAGCTCGACAATGCCGAGTTGCAGCGTCTGCCGGATGGCGGCGCGGTGGGACCTGCCGATGCGCTGATCATGGCGCGCTCGGGGCTCGAGCGCGTCGGCCTTGCTGGCCGCATCGCCTATGAGTTTCCGGTTTCCGAAATGCTGCCGGCGGTAGGCCAGGGCATCGTCGCGGTGGAATGCGCCGCGCGGGATTGGCAGACGCAGCAAATATTGGCGTTAATCGACGATCCCGCCGCGCATCGATGCGCCGACGCCGAGCGCGAGGTGCTGTGGGTGCTCAACGGCCATTGCAACTCGCCGATCGCGGGATTTGCCGCCATCGAGGGCACGCAGATGTCGCTGATGGCGTCGGTCTTGGACGAAGCCGGCACGCTAATTATCGAGGCGTCGCGATCCGGCCCCGCGAACCGCCCGCGCGAGCTCGGCCGCGCGGTGGGGCTCGAACTGCTCGCCAAGGGCGCAGCCGACATCATCGAACGCAGCCGGCCAGTGTGACCCGGTTCGGGAGCATGAATCGCGTCCCAGGCTGCATCATCAACTCGCAAAGCTATGCTCTGAATATACTTCGGCTTTCAGCGGCGTAGCGGACATGGCTGGACGTGTCGCCGGCTCGGGCCGGTAGCGAATGACCCGAAGCAGGCGTCTGGCATCAACTGCACTTAGCGAACTTATGTCCGTCTAGATTTGTGTCTGCTTTCGAGATACATGCGGAAACTTGCAGAGCGTTGGTCAGCTGTCAGCTATGCTTTAGCCATTTTGGATTTTTGTCGATGGTTGCTGAACAAATCAAACTAGTCAGTGATGACGAAGCAAAGGTTATATTAGAAGTCGCAGATGATGCTGCGGATCGGCTAGGATGGCCCCCAATCAGGAGAGGCCCATCTGCCAATTCCCGGCTGCCAAAATCAATTTGGACGTTGCAGTTTCGGCAAAATCTTAGTTACGGAAACAGTGGTTTTCTTGGAAAATTGATGAACTATTTCTCTCCGGGTACAATCTCACGTGACGACTTGATTTTACTTGCGCCCTATATAGACGAATGGCTTAACGGCAATGCGCCTCCTTTTGAGCTGCCGGCAGAATATGATCGCCGCATTGAGTTTTTGGACGGCTTCAAAAAGCGGATGGTTTCCTCCGGTGTCTGGCCTTTGGAACCATGGAAAAGGTGAGGCCGCGATCTACTCCATAAATCCGAGGGGTCATACTCTCGGTCCAAGCTTCTCGACTTCCGCTTTTGGCGTGCGCCGTGCAAAGGCGGCGCTTTCCAGTGGGTGCAAACCCCAGCCGGCAATCGCTCCAGCCGGAAGCAATCGGAGCAGTCATGGAGGTAACGAAGTGGCTGAAGCCTTCGATTAGCGTGTCACGAATTGGTGACAGCGCGAGTGTGCAGGCTGCAACGCGAGTGAACGCTGAGCAAGCCCCGAAAAGGACGATGTGTAGGCCGACCCGACTGCCCTTTCGGGGGAAGGCTGAAATGGCTGGACGAGTTGAGCGAAGATTACGTCCAGTTGCTACACCGGGGTATTGGCGGCGGCATGTACACAAGGAAAGCGCACGCAACACGGGAAGCCCCATGGCGTGGTCAGCGATGACCAACCGAACGCCCGCGAGGGACAGGTCGGGCGCCTTGGGGTGGCGGAGAGGTTCGCAGTACCGCTGAAGCCGGGTAACGCCGGTGGAGGGAAGTGAGCAGCCGACAAGGCTGAGAGTCTGACAGGGTGAAAGTCCCTGTACCGTCAATTACCTGTATTCGGACGGTTAGCATATCCGGTGCGTGTGGAGGTAACAAAGCACGATAGGCCCGGACGTAAAATCCCTGGCTGCCCCGCGGCGGTATGCGCAGCGGTAGGAACGATCTGGAGGGAGAGCAAACTTGGAGGCCGGAACATTAAGGAATATCTGCATCCTCGAAAATACCGGCCTGCGAGAAGTCGTTATTCGCAGGACAAAACGCGGGAAGCCGACCCATTCTTTCCTTGGGGAAGGCCGATGACATCGTGGAAGAAACAGGTGAGAGCACACGGTGTACCGCCGGGGTACGGGATCCAGCATCCAAGGAAAGATTCTCAGAGATAACGTCGGGAAGCTCCCGGGGGCAGCAG
>JBATYU010000202.1:0-1810 GCA_049674245.1 Bradyrhizobium sp.
GGGGCAAACCGAACGCGTTGCGGACAGCCCAATTCGGTTGAGATTGACCCGTTGCAGATGATCTCAGAATGCGGCGGCTTGGCCGAACATCGAAGACGGGTGGACGTGCGGCTGCCGGACATCAAAGACCATGTGTTGCCCACTTGGGAAGAGGTCGCTAGTGTCCTGATCGACAAATCAGCTACCTTCTTGCCGTTTGAAGCAAGGAGACGCCGATGGCCAAGGGTCGAGCTGTTGCGATCGTACTCGATGACGTCGAGAAGCGCGAGTTGACGGGGCTGACGCGTAAACACGGTGCCCCTCAGGCGCTGGCCGAGCGAGCGCGGATCGTGCTGGCGGCGGCGAGCGGGCTAAAAAACAAGGCGATCGCGACGAAGCTGGGCTTGTGCACACACACGGTCGGCACCTGGCGCAATCGCTTCGCCGAGAACCGGATGGATGGGCTCTATGACGATCCGCGTCCCGGCGCACCGCGGGAGATCGGCGACGATGAGATTGCTGCAACAATCCGAAAGACGCTGGAGACCAGGCCCAAAGGCGCGACGCATTGGAGTCTGAGGACCATGGCCAAGGAGATCGGCCACGCTCCCTCGACGGTGCATCGCATCTGGCGGGCTTTCGGACTGCAGCCTCATCGTGCCGAGACATTCAAGCTTTCATCTGATCCGCTCTTTGTCGAGAAGGTACGCGATATCGTCGGCCTCTATCTGGCGCCGCCGGAGCGCGCGGTCGTGTTGTGTCTCGACGAGAAGAGCCAAGTGCAGGCACTCGACCGCACCCAGCCGCTTCTGCCGATGCGGCCAGGACAGGTCGAGCGGCGCACGCACGATTACAAACGACACGGCACAACATCCCTGTTTGCCGCACTCGACGTGAAGGCCGGGACCATCGTCGGCAAATGCATGGTCCGCCATCGTGCGCAGGAGTTCCGCAAGTTTCTCGACGAGGTCGAACGCAACGTCCCCGCCGACCTCGATATCCATGTGGTCATGGACAATTATGGGACGCACAAGACCAAGCTAATCCGCGACTGGTTTGCCAAGCGCCGGCGCTGGCACGTCCACTACACGCCGACATCGGCCTCGTGGATCAATCAGGTCGAGCGCTTCTTTGCGCTGCTCACCGAGCGAGCTCTCAGGCGTGGCGTCTTCCGTTCGGTTGCCGAGCTCGAAGCAGCTATCAAGGCTTACATCCAGGCCACCAATGCAGACCCGAAGCCTTTCCGTTGGACTAAGACTGCCGACGACATCCTCGCCAGCATCCAGCGCTTCTGCCTTCGCACTCTCAGCGCAATGGCCTAGAATGAGACGGATTTCAGAATCGGGACACTAGCCGACCTTTGCGATTGAAAACCTTCCGCTTTGCGGTCGGAGCATTTATCGAGATCGCTCCCCGCAACTTACGAGTATCTCACTCGGACGTAGGAACCCGGCGCGTTTTCGATATTCGGTAGCTCACCGCTGCCGGGTTCGCGGGCCGGAACGCGGCCTTCGTCAAATAGCGTTACCCATTCGTCCCAAAGCGGCCACCACGACCCTTGATGAGGCGTAGCGTCGGCGAACCATTCGTCCGGACTGGGCGGCAAATTGTCGTTCGCCCAATGGCCGTATTTGGTGCCTGGCGGGCTGATGACGCCAGCCATATGGCCCGCATCGGACAAAACGAATTTGATTGTCCCGCTGTACATGCGTGTCGCCGCATAGGTCGATTTCCATGGCGCAATGTGGTCTTCGCGCGTAGCCAGAATGAAGGTCGGGGACCTGATTTTCGACAGATCAATCGGCGCATCCGCCAACGTGATGCCGCCGGG
>JBATYU010000203.1:0-1840 GCA_049674245.1 Bradyrhizobium sp.
GCCTTGCAGCGCGCTCTGATAGGCCGTCGTGATGTCCTCGCGCGACGGCGCCATCGCCATCTTGCTTCGAACGCCAGGCGTCGGAACGTTGGGCGGCGGAACGACGGCCGCCATGTTTGCCGGCGCCGTCGGCCGCGCAGGATCCTTCAACTGAATGTCCTTTGCCGTGAGCTGCACGGAGTCCGGCTGCGCCGCAACCGAAGGCCCGGGTAGAACGGCGGAAAACGATGCCTTGGCATTGATGGCGATGTTGCGCATGTCATCGGACGAGAACAGCGCGACCAGGATCGCCGCCGCCGCCGCTACCAAGACGCTCGCCAGGATTTTCGACGAGATCGACAGCCTCCTGGAGCTCCGCAGGGGAACTGCGAATTCTTCTGGATCCGGTTCACTTTCGGGATCGGAGAGAAACAGCGGGACCGAATGATCCTTTGCCGACCGTCCGAACTTGTAAGATCCTACGGGATAATCTCGTGTTTCATCGTCATACCCATCATGCGTCTCGGTGTCAGGGCCGTATGATCGATACTGGTTTGTGTGCTCCACCATGGGCGACTCCCCGTAACTGTGACGCAACCATGGGGCAGCCCCAGAAACAAGTTTTTTGTTTCTTGTTGTTCGGAAGCGCCCCGCTACTGAGGCCCTAACTCGCAGGTTGAATCCGCCAAAAAAGCGACCACCACGGGCATGAATTGGGAGAGATTCGGGTAAGATTGGGGCACGAGGGCGAGGTGCGCTAGATTTTTTTATGGCCAAGATGTGGTCGCGCGCGGGGAGAGTATGCAAGAAACCCTTTTTGTTCAACAACAAATGACGAGGTCGCCGCGTGAGGGGCGCGCGCGACAAAACGATGGCGTCTCATTTTGGGACAACGATCGCCATAAGAACGATCGCCACAAGTACTACTGAAAGGTTTACGGATGCAGGATCACCTTGCCCATCGCCTGGCGGCCGGCGAGCACCTTCAAGGCGTCAGCGGTTTGTGCGAGCGGGAAGGTGCGGTCGACATGCGATGAGATCTTGCCTTCCGCTGCCCACTGCACAAGCTTCTGCAGGTTGGCGCGGTTCTTGGCAGGATTGAGCCGCGCCCAGTTGCCCCAGAACACGCCGCGGATATCGCAACCCTTCAACAGCGCCAGATTGAGCGGCATTTTCGGAATGTCGCCGGCGGCAAATCCGATCACCAGGAAGCGGCCTTCCCACGCGATCGAGCGCAAGGCGGCTTCCGCATAGCTGCCGCCGACGGGATCGAAGATGATGTCGGCGCCTTTGCCGTTTGTGAGCCGCCGCAATCCCTCTTTCAGATCTTCGTTGGTGTAGTTGAGCGTGAGCTCGGCACCATGGGCTTTGGCGAATTCGAGCTTTTCTTCCGATGACGCGCAGGCGATCACCTTCAACCCCATCAGCCTGCCGAGCTCGCAGGCAGCCAAGCCGGTGCCGCCGGCAGCCCCCAGCACCGCGATGGTTTCGCCTCCCTTGGGGCTGGCGCGATCTTCCAGCGCATGCAGGGCGGTGCCGTAGATGATGATGATCCCGGCGGCGCGATCGAAATCCAGATTGTCGGGAATCTTGACGATCGAATTCGCCGGCAGCGCGATCTTCTCGCGCGCGCCATTATGGCCGCAGGACGCCATCACGCGATCCCCCACCTTAAGATCCGTGACCCCGGTGCCGACGCTTTCGATCACGCCCGCGACCTCGGCCGCCGGTGAGAACGGGAACGGCGGCTTGATCTGGTACTTGCCCTGGATCATCAGGATGTCGAAGAAATTCAGCGCCGCGGATTTGATCGCGATCACCGCCTCGTTGGGTGCGGCCACGGGATCGGGCACCTCGGCGA
>JBATYU010000204.1:0-4511 GCA_049674245.1 Bradyrhizobium sp.
CAGTGCGACCTTGGGCAGCGGCGCCAGCACCCGCACCAGCGGACGCACCACGCCGTTGATCGTCGGACTGGCCGCCGCGGCCAGGCCGATGCCGACCCCAAGAATCACCGCGATCGAGAAGCCGGCGAATAACCGAAACAGCGTGGCGCCGATCTCCTGCTGAAAGCCGCCGGTGAAGAGCTGCTGCACGAGACGCATGAATACGAGGCCGGGCGGCGGCAGCAGCGTCACCGGCGCATAGCCGAACGACGAAATCGCCTGCCACAGCGCGACCAGGAGCACGATCGGCACGATCCCAAGCAGCACATCGGTGGTGAGCGCGCGTGGGTTCATGCAAAGCTCAATGGAATTTCGAAGCTCGGCTCGGACCATTTCACCAGCCGGGCACGCAAGCGTTGGAACGCAGCGTCGAGCCCGATCCCCATCGCGCCGATGATGATGATCATGGCGTAGACGGTGTCGTATTGTCCCATATCGAGCGAATTGAACAGGATATTTCCGGCGCCGGACTGCCGCGCGATCATCTCGCTGGTGACCATGGTGATCAGCGCCAGCACGAGCCCGGTGCGGCAGCCGGCGAGAATTTCCGGCAGCGCCGCCGGCAGCACAATCCGGATCATGCGCTGCGCTGCCGAAAGGCCCATCGCGGCGCCCGACCACAGCATCTTTTCCTCGACCGCTTTGGCGCCCTGAAAACTGTGATAGATCACGGGCAGGCTAACGCCGAGAAAGATCACCAGCATTTTCGCCAGGTCGCCGACACCGAGCCAGAGCATGATGATCGGCATCAAGGCCGCCTTCGGTACCGGATAGGTGACCATCAGCAGCGGATTGAAAAACGACGCCACACCGCGGCTGCGGCCCATCATCAATCCAAGCGGAATAGATGCGACAACCGCCACGCTAAAGCCGATCGCCATGCGGCGGAGCGACGCCAGGATATTGATCAGAGATTCCTTGTCGCCGAGGATCGACGGGATCGCGCGGATCGCTTCGATCGCGGTCGGAAAGCTGTCGTTATTCAGCGCAAGCGAGGCAATTTGCCAAACAGCCAACAGGCCGAGACAGGCGAGCACGGGCGCGGCGCGCGCAAGAACTGGACGAGGTGACATCATGGCCGCAATTCGTTTTCGCTGGTGTCGTCGATCATGCGTTCGATATCGACAACATATTTCTGGTAACGCGGATCGAGCAGGAGCTCGGACCGGTGGCGCGGACGCGGCAGATCGATATCGACGATTTGCTTGATGCGGCCGGGCGCACGCGTCATCACCACAACCTTGTCGGACAGATAGACCGCCTCGTCGACCGAATGGGTGACGAACAGCACCGTCTTGCGGTCGCGTTCCCAGATATTGAGCAAATCGTTCTGCAGCCGGGTACGGGTATGCGCATCCAGCGCGCCGAACGGCTCGTCCATCAACAGCACCGCGGGGTGATAGGCCAGCGTGCGCGCCAGCGCGACGCGCTGCTTCATGCCTCCGGACAATTCCTTAGGGTAAAAATCCTCAAAACCCTTGAGCCCGACCATCTCGATCAGCGCGCGGCTTTGCGCCTCCGCGTCCGCAGGTCTTACGCCTTGCTGACGAGGACCGTACATCACGTTGCCAAGCACGCTCTTCCAGGGAAACAGCGCAAACTCCTGGAACACCGGCCCGCGATCCGGACCTGGGCCCGTGATCGCATTGCCCTTCATCTTGGCCAAGCCTTGGGTCGGATTAACAAAGCCGCCGACGATATAGAGCAACGTCGATTTTCCGCAGCCGGATGGGCCCAGGATGGAGACAAATGCGCCATCTTCGATGGTGAGCGAGATATCCGACAATGCGAGATGGTTTTGACGCCCAGAGGTCTGAAACACCTGCGAGACGTGGTCGATCGCGATCATCGCGGATGCCGGCTTGCGCGCCGGTTTAAGTTCCGCCTGAACATTCGATCGCGATGGCAATACCGTCATTCTCGCTTCTCTGGCACAACTGCCTTCCTGGCTTTCGCTGGTCGGATACGAACATAGCTGAAAACCGGCAGCATTGGCGATGCGGCTTTCCGGCGTACAGCACCTGCTTCTAGTCGAACCACGGCCACTCCGCAGCACCTGCATGCGTGACCGCGCCGCCGGGGGCTTGGCCGACCAGACGGGCATATTTGGCAAGCGCCCCTGCCGGATGCCGCGGCGGCCGCGGCTTCCAGGCCTGCCGCCGTCGTGTGAGTTCGTGCTCGTCAACCAGAACATCCATACGGCGTGCGCCGGCATCGATCCTGACACGATCACCATTGCGCACCAGCGCCAGGGGACCACCGATGAAAGACTCAGGCGAGATATATCCGATGCACATGCCACGCGTGGCACCGGAAAAACGTCCATCAGTAATCAGCGCGACCTTCTCACCCATTCCCTGACCATAGATCAGCGCTGTGACGCCGAGCATCTCGCGCATGCCGGGGCCGCCGACCGGACCCTCGTTGCGGATCACCAGCACTTCGCCAGCCGTATAGTCCCGCTTGCGCACGGCCTCGACGCAGGCCTCCTCATCCTCGAATACGCGCGCGGTGCCTTCGAACACGAGGTTCTTCAGGCCGGCGACCTTGATCACGGCGCCATCGGGACAGAGATTTCCCTTGAGCACGGCCACGCCACCGTCCGACATGATCGGCTTGCTCACAGCATAGATGACCTCGCCGTCGGGTGCATTCGCGCCGCCATATTCCTCGGCAATCGTCTTTCCGGTGATCGTCAGGCAAGTACCGTCGATGTGACCGCTTTCAACCAGCGCCCGGATCACCACGGCGGCGCCGCCGATGTCATAGACATCCTTCGCGGTATACTTGCCGCCGGGACGCAGGTTGCCGATCAGCGGTGTGCGCGCGAACACCTGGCCGACATCATCGAGGGTGAAGGTGATACCGGCTTCGTTGGCGAGCGCCGGCAAATGCAGCGCGGCGTTGGTCGAACCGCCGGTGGCGGCGACAATGGCCGCGCCGTTTTCCAATGATTTTTGCGTTACGATCTGGCGGGGCAGCGGACCGCCCCGCTCAAGCATGTGCATCACAAGGCGGCCGGCCCGGCGCGCCGCTTGTGCGCGCTCGGCGTAAACGCCGGGGATCATCGACACGTTGGGGATGGTCAGCCCCACCGCCTCGGAAACCATCGCCATGGTGTTGGCTGTGAACTGTCCGGCACAAGCGCCGATCGTCGGCAAACAAGTGCGCTCGATGCCCTCAAGCGTCGCCTGATCGATTTCGCTGGTCATGAAGCCGCCGACCGCTTCATAGGAATCGAGCACGGTCAGCGTCCGCCCCTCGAACCGGCCCGGCAGCGCGCTGCCGCCATAGATGAAGATCGATGGTACGTTGCAGCGGATCATCCCCATCATCACGCCGGGAAGCGTCTTGTCGCAGCCGCCGAAACCGATCAGGGCGTCGTAGGCCAGGCCATGAACGACGGCCTCGATCGAGTCGGCGATCAACTCCCGCGAGAACAGAGAGAATTTCATCCCCTCATGGTTCATGCTGATGCCGTCCGAGACGGAAATGGTGGTGAACTCCCGCGGCGTGCCGCCCGCCTCCGCGATACCTGCTTTCGCGGCTTCGACCTGGAAATCATGGGTCATGTTGCAGGGCGTCTGCTCGCCCTTCATGCTGACCACCCCGATCATGGGTTTTTCCAGCGCCGCGTCGTCAAGTCCCATCGCCCGCATGAAGGCACGATGCGGCGCCCGATCGAGGCCATCGGTCGTCACGCGGGATCGCCATTTCTTCATGCGCACAAGTTCTCCGGACGGTCCGGCCCCATAACGCCCAACTTTGCCTGAGGCATCGGCTGCTATTGCAACGGCGCGACGATGGTCGGGTGCTTGAACTGCGCGACGTCGAGCTTTGGCAGCATTCCGGTCTCGGCGTAGATGTCGAGCATCTTCTGGATCGCCGGGAAATTCGGTGCCGCACCAGGATCGCGCCCGAAATCATTGTCCTTGAGGAGGTAAGTGTCGAGCACCGGTATCGGCGCCTTAAGCACCTCAGAAACGACTTTTAAAGTCTCTTCGCGGTTGGCGAGTGCCTTCTTCATGCCGGAGGTGATATCGCGCACGTAAGCTCTTATTAGGTCGGGATTCTTGTCGACGAAGTCGGCGCGGCAGGCCTCCATGATGTGAACGATATTCGGCATTGCCTGCGACAACGAAAACAGCTTACGGGTGCCGCCCTTGGCCTCAGCGCGCGCCGCGAAAGGCTGGTTCATGTTGACGGCATCGACACGGCCCTGACGCAGTGCATCCTCGGAGACGGCGAAGCCCACTTCGACTAATTTGATGTCCTTCGTGGGATCCACGCCGTTCTGCTTCAGAAGCATGTTGAACGGCCCCTGAGTGCCGCCGCCGATGACGGAAATACCGATGGTCTTGCCCTTGAGGTCGGCGATGGTCTTGATCGGCGATTCGTCCATGACCGCCCAATAGACGGAGAAACCGCCGGGCTTCTCGAACACATGCTGCGCAACGATATAGGCCTTGAGG
>JBATYU010000205.1:0-4524 GCA_049674245.1 Bradyrhizobium sp.
TTCCACGGTGGCAGTGGCTTTCATTCCGCTGGCGGTTTTCGTGGCGGCGGCTTTCATACCTTCCACGCCGCGCCGAGCAGGGGACGCAGTTACAGCGCGCGCGGCTTCCAGTCCCATTCCGCCCGCAGCTACGCCGGTGGCAATGCGCGCTACAGCTATCATGGTCGCTCCGGCATTTCGCATAGCTTCGTCGCAGGCAACCGCGCCGTCTCGAACCGCATGATGCAGCGCAACGCCAGTGCGGTAGTCCATGCGCTATCCGCACGTCAGATCAGGAGCGCTCTCCACACACGCGGCGGGCTGCGCAATCCGATGACGCGCGCCGCCATCACGGCAGGCGTCGCGGGTGCCGCCTGGAGTCATCACAATGGTGGCTTGTGGTGGCGCCACGCCCATGGCGGCTTCGGCTGGGTTGGCCCGGTGTTCTGGCCCTTTGCCTATTACGATCTCTATGACTATGCTTGGTGGGGCTGGGACTATGACCCATTCTTCTGGGACTATGGCTACGGTGATCTTTATGCCGGCCTGTTCGGGCTTTACGACTACGGAGCCTTGAGTGGCTATGCCGGCTATCTGCCGGGCTATGCCGGACCGACGGGGCGTGTACGCGCTCCCCGAGACTCGGAGGCGGCAACAAGCCTTGCCGACATGTGCGGTAGCGACAGCCGGGATATCGCCGGCTTTCCGGTCGAGCAGTTCCGCGATGCGATTAAGCCCAATAACGAGCAGAGCACCGCGCTCGACGATCTCGCCAATGCCTCCCACATGGCGGCTGAGACCATTCGCAATTCATGCCCCAAGGACGTAGCGCTGACCGCGCCGAGCCGTCTTGCTGCCATGGAACAGCGCGTCGAGGCAATGCGCAGCGCTGTCACCATTGTGCAGCCTGCGCTCGACAAGTTCTACGGACTCCTTACCGACGAGCAGAAAGCCAAGATCACAGCGCTAGCGGCGGATCAGCAGCCCGCGCGGCGCGAGGACCTTCCGAGCAACGGCGACTGCAACGCCGCGCAGCCCGGCGCGACGGACTGGCCGAGCGAACCGATCGAGCGCAACGTGAAGCCGACCGATGCGCAGCGCGCGAGCCTTACGGCGTTGCAGGATGCCGCGGCGAAGGCAGCGGACATTCTGAAATCATCGTGTCCGCCGGCGGACGCGCGCACGCCGCCAGCGCGGCTTGCCGCGGTTGGAACACGGCTTGATGCCATGCTTCAGGCCATCGGGACGGTCCGCCCGGCGCTCGATAACTTCTACAGCTCGCTGACCGACGAGCAGAAGGCGGCATTCGATGCGATCGGCCCCGAGCGGAACGGCGCCACAAATGCGTTAGCCGCCGATAGAGACGAATCCCCGCGGCGTCATCAGGGCCGCCACCGTCATGGCTACAGTGTCGGCGGCATGATCTTCCGGATGATGGGGCTGTGAGACACCAACGGCGTTTACAGCTTTTGCGCTGAGGGCTTACGCGCTACAGGTTTGTAGACTGCCAAAGATGTGATCGCGCGAGCAAACGCGCGGGCCTAGCGCAGGGGCATTACCGTGACGCCGGGCGGCGGCACGTCATCGTCGGGCACGAAGAAGTCCGACGCCAACGGGACCGAGGCATCGACGCGATAGCGGTCGAAATCACGCATTCCGCTGGCAGAGAGCAGCTTGTCATCGATACAGAACTGCCCGGTGAACTCGCGCGACGGCTTTGTGAGGATGACATAAGCCGCATCTCCCATGATCTCGGGCGTGCGGCTCGCGCGCATCATGGCATCGCCCCCCAGAAGATTGCCGACCGCGGCGGTAGCGATCGTAGTGCGCGGCCACAGCGCGTTGACCGCGACGCCCGCACTCTTCAGTTCCGCCGATAGTCCCAGCACGCACATGCTCATGCCGAACTTCGCCATGGTATAGGCGGTGGAGCGCTCGAACCATTTCGCCTTCATGTCGAGCGGCGGCGACAGCATCAGGATGTGCGGGTTTTCGGCCTTCGTCAGGTGCGGGATGCAATATTTCGAGACCATGAAAGTGCCGCGCGTGTTGATGCCCATCATCAGGTCGAACCGCTTCATGTCGGTTGCCTGGGAGTTGGTCAGGCCAATAGCGCTGGCGTTGTTGACGCAGATATCGATGCCACCGAATTCGGCGACGGTCTTATCAATAGCTGCGATCACCTGGGCCTCATCGCGAATATCGCAGATGACTGGCAGCGCCTTGCCGCCGGCCGCACGCACCTCATCGGCGGCGGTAAAGATGGTGCCGTTCAGCTTCGGATGCGGCTCCGCGGTCTTCGCGGCGATCGCGACATTGGCGCCGTCGCGCGCGGCGCGCAGTGCGATCGCAAGCCCAATGCCACGGCTCGCACCGGAGATAAACAGCGTCTTGCCTTTGAGGGATGACATCGGAGGACTCCTGTAAGGGACATACCGAGTAATTGGGGTCAATCCCCCCTTTCGGGTGAGCGCGGGGTGGGCAATACCACAAGCACCGGACTCATGATTATCCTCTCTAATCCTCCCCCACAACGGAGAGTCTTCACTGGAACGCAGCGTGTCGACGGCCACTGAACAACCTCCGCGATCGCGTGGGCATCTCTGAAGTCGTTATGACCATGTTGCGGTGCATGAGTCCGCATGTGGCACTTTGCGCCATGCCAATTGCATCGAGCGATGTCCGCTTCAGGGGTAACCCGGAAGACATGTGCTCATGCTGAGTTCTTCTGACTTTGATCCAACTGCGACATTCTGGTTACCGATCGCTGGCAAGAAGCCGGCAAAGGAAATGGCGGCGAAGAAGCCGACAGCTAGGCCCACAGAGGAAATCAGGTTAGGCGCTCGGTAACGTCGGGCTCAATCAGTTCAGTAAATATACCGTGTGTGATAGATATGCCGCCATTTACTGAGGCTCCGGCGGGCACTCTGGGCAGTTATTATCCGTTCTGAACCGCTGAGATCGGACGACGGGCCGCGGCACAGGTGAAGCGACTGCTCTGCGCCACAATGATTCACTCCAGCTATAGCTGCACAATACCAGGAAGAGGAACGATGTCCGACCAGAGCAGCCAATCATTCCGTGTCGCCGTTCTCGGAGCCGGTGCAATGGGATCCTTCTTCGCGGGCAGTCTCTTCGAGGGCGGAGCAGATGTTACCCTAATCGACCTCGACGTCGCTCATGTCGAATCGATCCGCAAGCACGGCCTCAACCTCAAGACGGATGCAGGCGAACGCCGCATTCACGTCCCGGTTCTATTTCCCTCCGAGGTGAATGCGGTCTACGATCTCGTCATCGTCTTCACGAAGGCGATGCATACGAAGCAGGCACTAACCGCCCTACGTAGCGCGATCGGCCCAAACACGGCGTTGTTGAGCCTGCAAAACGGGCTCGATAACAAGCTTGTTCTCACGGAGTTCGCCGATCCTCGAAATGTGCTGATTGGCATCACAACTTACCCCGCCGATATCAAGGGGCCCGGCAGCGTCGAATCTCATGGTCGCGGCGTTGCTCGGCTTGCGGCGGCAGGCGAACCAGCCTCGCCGACGCTGGACCTCCTACCCGAACTCTTCGCACGCAGCGGGCTCAATGCGGTAATCGATCCACATGCCGAAGCGGCGATCTGGGAAAAAGTCGCGTTCAACGCCGCTTTGAACGGCCTTTGCGCAATTACCGGGTCAGCGGTGGGTCAGATCGGCGCGCACACGGAAACGCGGGCGTTGGCTTTTCAGATTGTCACGGAGGTTTGTACTACGGCGATCGCCTGCGGCTTTGCCGTTGAGCGGCAGCATGTGGAAGAGATGTTGGCCGATGCGCTCGCACACCACATCCATCATAAGCCTTCCATGCTTCAGGATGTGATTGCGGGTAGAACCACCGAGATCGAGGCGATATGCGGCGCGGTGGTCCGCCGCGCAGACGAGCGTGGCGTAGCAACCCCCGTTACCCGTACGATCCTGGGGCTCGTACGGCATATCGACTGGCGTGCAGCCACTGCGCGAAGATCGCCCGACCAGCCCCCGGGGGTGATCGTACAGAAGGCTAGACTATCAGCGCAGCACTGAATTCCGTCGGTTCAACGGCAAGCGCATTCCGCGCGGCATAGGAACGGCATGCCAAAGCGCGCTGGATCGGGAGGCATTCGTACGGATCGCCTCGATGAGTTTGAGCAGCTTTTTTGCTACGCTGCATGAGTCCGCAGATGGCACGTTTGAGATATGCCGACGGACACTGAGAAGGTCTGCTATTCGGGGAAGACCGGAAGTGAGCCGCGCGAGGTCTAAGCGACGCGGACGCGAATGACCCGACTCGGAGTGCGCCAGGAAGCTGGCAAAGAATAGGAGGTGAAAGTCCCCCACGGGGAAGGTCTAAACGGCTTGCCCGCTGATGGATGAAATCAAGGACCAGTTCGCAGCGGGGGGTGAATTGGGGGAAGCGGCGCGATCAAGTTAATTTGCGCTTCCAGGGTACTTCCTTGAAGACCCGCTGGACGACGCTGGTGCCGATACCAAGTTTCTTGCCAATCTTGAGGATGCCATCACCTTT
>JBATYU010000206.1:0-1823 GCA_049674245.1 Bradyrhizobium sp.
CGCCGACACCGCGCGAAGCCCGGCCGCAGCCCGCGATGGCTTCGCAGCAGCGGACCAGCTACGACCGCACACCTGCAGGCACGCGAGAGCCAGCTGTGCCTCCTCCGGCGCCACCTCCTCCTGCTTCGCGGCCGCCGGCGGCGCCATCGCATGGCGCCACCCGCTTCTCTTCCGTCTTCGGCACCAGGAGGCGCTGACCATGACCAGGCATCGCGGACGCGGCATCGCGTCAGTGAACTACCCGATCGGCATGAATCTCGGCGGCGATCCGAGCCAGGCGCTGGTCCATTCCAATCCCAGCGGCAAGTTCACGGTGGCGTTGTCGTCGATCGACCTCGGCCAGGGCATGAAATCGGTGACGCGACAGATCTGCGCGGAGACGCTCGGCGTGCCCGTCGAAGACGTCTATGTCGACACCGCCGATTCCGACACCGGGCCGCATTGCATGGGCTCCTTTGCCTCGCGCGGCACGCACCGGGTCGGCAACGCGGTGATGGCGGCGGCAAAGGAAGCGCGCGGGGTCATGATGGAAGCGGCCGCCGAAGAACTGGAAGTCAATGCGGCCGACCTCGAGACCGACGGGCGCGGCAACATCCATGTCAAGGGTGCGCCACACCGCTCGATCTCGACCAAGGACGTGGCGATCGCGGCCCAATTCAAGCAGGGCAAGACCATCTCGGGGCGCGGCATCTTCCTGGTGCCGCTCTCCAATGTCGACCCCGAGACCGGCGAGATGTCGCCCGCGACCTGCTATGCGCATGCGTGCCTGGTCGCCGAGGTCGAGGTCGACGACGAGACCGGCGAAGTCGCGATGGTGCGCATGGACAGCGCCTACGAGCTCGGGCGCGCGCTCAATCCGCGGCTGGTCGAGCAGCAGCTTGTCGGCGGCGCCTGGATGGGAGTCAGCCACGCGCTCTACGAGACGCCCGAACCCTATTATCCGGATCCGATTCACGGGCCGCGCGACTTCGTCGAATATCTGATGCCCGGGCCCGGCGACATCTGCCCGCACGACATTGCCGTGCTGGAACGCCCCGCCGCCGACGGTCCGTTCGGCGCCAAGGGGCCCGGAGAAATGTGCGCCAATCCGGTGCTGCCGGCGGTGGCGAACGCGATCTTCAACGCAGTCGGCGTCCGCATCGACGATTTGCCGATCACGCCGGAAAAAGTGCTGCGTGCGATCAAGGCCCAGGGCGGCGCGCGTCCGCAGGCGCGACGCTGAGGGTCTTGAGATGGCGGTCCGCGGCACCATCGTCGGCATCGACAGCCCCGAGGCGCTGGAGAAGGCGCTGCGGGCCGCCTATTACCTTGCGGACGAGGGGCTGGCGACGGCGGCCTATCTTTCGCTCGCACTCGGCAAACCGCTGCTGCTCGAAGGCGCGCCGGGCGTCGGCAAGACCGAAGCTGCCAAGGCCATTGCCGCGGTGCTCGGCCGCAAGCTGATCCGCCTGCAATGCTACGAGGGCATCGACGCGTCGGCGGCGCTCTATGAGTGGAACTATCCGCGCCAGATGCTCGCGATCCGGCAGGCGGGCGAGGAGAGCATCGACATCTATGGCGAGGCTTTTCTGATCGAACGGCCGATGCTCGCGGCCCTGCGCGCGCCGGACGCGGCCGTGCTCCTGATCGACGAGATCGACCGCGCCGACCAGGAGTTCGAAGCGTTCCTGCTCGAATTCCTGTCCGACTTCCAGATCTCCATTCCCGAACGCGGCACACTACGCGCAGCCGAACATCCGGTCGTCGTGCTGACATCGAACCGCACGCGCGACCTGCATGAAGCGCTGCGGCGCCGCTGCGTCTATCATTGGATCGATTATCCC
>JBATYU010000207.1:0-3283 GCA_049674245.1 Bradyrhizobium sp.
ATCTCGCAGTCGTTCGATGGGGCTAACTTCACCACAGCGATCGAATTTTTCCGTTCTCCGAAACCGTGCTTCACGCATCAACGGGCCTGCGATTTCTCCGCACGGCTCGCTGTTGCGCCGATCGACCGCTCTCGCTGCGCTAGATCCCCGCTGCAAACCGTGCGCCCGCCCGGCAATGCGAACGATGATCGGACGCTTTGGTTGTGTCGTCGACCGGATCATTTGCGGGTTTTATATTGCCAATTTCACTTCCGCTTTACCCCTGAAAGCGGACTCAGGTCGGACATCGCGCCAGGTCGGTTTTGTGCCAAAGAACGAAAGCGCTTCGCGCTAGCTTGAGGGCAAGCAGGGCGTACGGCGTGGCGCTGGTGCCTGAGGCAAGCAAAGTAAGGTGAATAGGAAGCGTCCTGGCTTGAGGATCGAGGGGTTACCAACCTCACCTCAAGACCAGGAGCTCCCATGAGCCAAGCGCCCATAAGCCCGCTTCGTCGCCGCATGATTGAGGACATGACCGTCCGCGGCTTCGGGGAAAAGACGCAAAGCGACTATATCCGCGAAGTTAAGAAGTTCACAATCTTCCTCGGCTGCTCGCCGGATCAGGCGCAGCCTGAAGATCTGCGGCTCTATCAGCTGCATCAGCGCGAGCAAGGTGTGCAGCCGCCGTCGATGAACGGCACGGTCGCGGCACTGCGGTTTTTCTTCACGACGACCTGCAACCGGCCTGAGATGGCACGCCATCTGACGCTGGTACGCCAGCCGCAGAAGCTGCCCGTGGTTCTGACGTCGGAAGAGGTGGCGCGGCTGCTCGAAGCTGCACCGGGCCCCAAGTACAAGGCCGCACTCAGTGTCGCCTACGGCGCAGGCCTGCGGGTGTCGGAAGTTGCCAACCTGCGCGTGTCGGACATCGATTCCAAGCGCATGTTGGTCCGTGTCGAGCAAGGCAAAGGCAAGAGGGACCGCAACGGCATGCTATCACCGCGGCTGTTGCAACTGCTGCGAGAGTGGTGGCTGGTCGGACAGCCGACGACGTGGCTGTTCCCGGGCCGTGATCCGCTGCTGCCGATCACGCCACGCCAGCTCCGTCGGGTCGTAGGCGAGACGGCCGACGCGGTAGGAATCGAAAAGCGTGTGTCACCACATACACTGCGTCACAGCTTCGCGACCCATCTTCTCGAACAGGGTGTCGACATCCGTTTGATCCAGGTGGCTCTGGGACATTCGAAGCTCGACACGACGGCGCGCTATGCCCACGTCGCCAGCAAAGTGTTGCGTGAGATGGTGAGCCCGCTCGATCAGCTCACCCCACTCGTTCGGAGCAAAGACGCGCCGACGTAGACGGCCATGTCCCGTCCAGCTCTGGAGGTCGCGGACATCTTCCGCGATCATGGCCTCGCTTGGCGGCGCGCCAACCACGGCCATGTGAGCCATGCGCAGCTGAATGTCATGAACGCGATCGAGGGCTGCCGCACGGCGGCTCTCGGTGGCCACGTTGCGCGCTGTGAGAACGAGGCATGCGGGCACACCGTCATCGCCTACAATTCTTGCCGCAACCGCCATTGTCCCAAGTGCCAGGGCAGTCAGGCACGGGAGTGGATGGAGGCGCGCAAAGCCGAGCTATTGGAGGTGCCCTACTTCCACGTTGTGTTCACGCTGCCGCCGAAGATCGGTGCCATCGCCTACCAGAACAAGGCCATTATCTACGACCTCCTGTTCAAGGCGAGCGCCGAGACGCTGCTGACGATCGCCGCGGACCCCAAGCGCCTCGGTGTGAAGATCGGCTTCACCTCGGTCCTGCACACGTGGGGCAGTGCGATGACACATCACCCGCATGTGCACATGATCGTGCCGGGTGGCGGGATAGCGCTCGACGGATCGCGCTGGATCAGCAGCTCAGAAGACTATCTGCTGCCCGTTCCCGTGCTGTCGCGGCTGTTCTGCGGCAAGATGCTGGCGCTGCTGAAGGCTGCGCATGCACAGAACCAACTGCAGTTCTTCGGCCGCTCCGCCGAGCTCGCCGACAAGGCGGCGTTTAAGACCTTTCTCAAGCCGCTCTATCAGACCCGCTGGCACCTCTATGCCAAGCGTCCGTTCGCAGGGCCGCAGCAGGTTCTCGCTTACCTCGCGCGCTACACCCACCGCGTCGCCATCTCCAACAACCGCCTGGTCTCCGCCGACGAGGCTGGAATCACGTTCCGCTATAAGGACTATCGGATCAAAGGGCCCGGCCGCTCCAAGACCATGACGCTGGCGCCGGGCGAGTTCATTCGGCGCTTCATGCTCCATGTCTTGCCGAAGGGCTTTCACCGCATCCGCCACTACGGCCTGTTGGCGAGCTGTCGCACCAAGGCCGAGAAACTGGCGCACACCCGCGAGTTGATCGCTGCGGCCGCGCCAGCGCCGACGACAATGCGGCAGCTGCCAACCGACGGCGTTGCAACAGAAGACAACCCGCCGTATCCCTGCCCATGTTGCGGCGCTCGCATGCTGATCATCGAGACCTTCGCGGCGGGCTGCGTGCCGCGCCATCGACCGAGCCCAAGCCCGGTCGCGATCAGAATCGATACGTCATGATACCGATCACCACCGTCTCGCTCTTCACTACCAACCGATTGTGCTGCTGGCTCATCGCCGGCAACGTTGAGGCGCTGCCAAATCAAGCATCAACGACACCTAACGCGCCCTCGGCCGCCTACAAGTCCCACTCCATTAGGCTGCTTTCGGCCATCGTCCGCCCGTTTGGCCTTACGCCCCGCACCGCCTACGACTTCCACGCACGCCCGCTGCGCTATCGGCGCCAACCAAATCGCCATAGCCCAGCTTGATCCGGGTGCCCTTTCCCCCGCGCTTTCCTTCCCTGGCGGCTTTCGGACGCCGGCCCCTCGGCGCGCGTGGATCGATCAGCATTGGGCCGGCATCCGAAACCCATCACAACAACAGACATCGCATGCAATCGGCGGTCAAAAGAAAAAGCCGCCCTAATGGCGGCTGGATATTTCTTTGTGGCCGTAAAAACCTGGACGAACAAGAAGTCGTCCAGGCCGGCCATCTTTGGTTCTACCGAGGCGCCTTAGAATGCGACTTAGGCCTGCCTAAACGCAATGGCACCCGCCAACGATCTCGGACGTGTCCGAACCGCATGGCCGTCGTTGCCGCTCTGCACGATCCACTGACCATTCTCTTGTCCGACGATCTTGCCGACGTGGTGACGCCAGACGACGATGGCCCCGACCGATGGTCCACCAGCATTTGATCCATAGTGAGCCCAAGAGCGGGCGAGATTATA
>JBATYU010000208.1:0-2304 GCA_049674245.1 Bradyrhizobium sp.
CGCCCGGATAGGGTAGCCCGAGCATTTTCGCCACCTTGTCGAAGGCCTCCCCCATGGCGTCATCGACGGTGGTGCCAAGCCGCACATAGTCGCCGACACCGAGGACGGCGACGATCTGGGTGTGGCCGCCGGAGGCGAGAAACAGGCAATAGGGAAACGCCAGCGCGCAGGTCAGCCGCGGCGTCAGCGCATGCGCCTCGAGATGGTTCACCGCGATCAGCGGGGTGTCATGGACCATCGCGATCGCCTTTGCGGTGGTAAGACCGACGATGACGCCGCCGATCAGGCCGGGGCCGGCGGCGGCGGCCACCGCCGATAGCCGTGCATATTTAACGCCGGCGTCCTTCATGGCGCGATCGACGATGCCGTCGAGCAGGTCGACATGGGCGCGCGCCGCGATCTCCGGCACCACGCCGCCGAAGCGCGCGTGCTCCTCGGTCTGCGAGTGCACCACATTGGACAAGATCCGCCCCGACCCGTCGCCATGGCGCTCGACCACGGCGGCTGCGGTCTCATCGCAGGTGGTCTCGATCCCCAGCACCAGGATTGGCGTGTCGATATCCAATTTCAGCCCTTTTTTAATCTCTTGCGCTATCGCTCAAACGAGCGTTTCCCTTTTCCGGTAGCAAGTGGGGTCTCAGAGTGCAATCGCCTGGTACGGCCGACGTCCGGTTCGCGGAGACCTGAAGCATGGCCATTCTCGTCACCCGCCCGCATCCAGATTGCGAGACCACGGCGGAAGCCCTGCGCGCCCGGGGCTTTGAGGTATTGCTGGCGCCGATGCTGCGCTTCGAGCCGCTGGCATTCGCCGACGATGCGGAAATAGACTATGGCGCCGTCATCGCTACGTCGGCCAACGCGCTTCGAGCGATCGAGCCGCAGCTTGCGGCAAGCCGCCTGCGCAAGCTGCCGCTGTTTGCGGTCGGCGAGCATACCGCGTCCGCCGCGGTCAAAGCCGGTTTCGGCAAGGTGATCGCGGCCAAAGGCGACGCCGCGGGCCTGCGCGATCTCGTGCTCGAAAGCGTGCGGGCCAAGCTACTGAAGAAGGCAGCCGTGCTGCTCTATCTCGCCGGCGCGGATCTCTCCCGCGATCTCGCCGGCGAACTGGGCGAACGCGGCTTTTCCGTCGTGACGCAAACGACCTACCGGATGATCCCGGTCACCTCCCTGCCGCGCGCGGCTTGCGATGCTTTCACCGCCAACGCGGTCGAGGCGGTCCTGCACTATTCCCGGCGCAGCGCGCACACGTTCATGGATGCGGTGCGCGCCGACGGCGTCGAGATTTCGGCGCTGGCAATCCCGCATTGCTGCATTTCCGCCACGGTCGCCGCGGTGCTTCGGGACGCCGGCGCCGCGCAACTGATGGTGGCGGCGACGCCGGATGAAAATGCCTTGTTTGGATCGCTAACCCGTGCTTTGCGGCCCGGATTGGCGTAAGACGACCAGCCGAATCCACTCATGTGCTTATTAATCAGGGAACCGCCGCGATGGTCGATGACAGGCCGGAAGATATTGGTTCGCCGCCGGATCCGGGCCGCGCCAAGCGTGCCCCGCCCACCATCGAGCTCAAGGCAACCGACGTGACCGGCGATATCAGGAATACGGCCGGCGACGCCCGGCCGGAACAGGCGCCGCAAAGTTCGCCTGATGGAGGACCTTCCGAGGCAAGAACTGACGGAGCGTCGGCGGCGATCTCGCCAGCCATTCCTCGTCCTATTTCTCCCTGGGTGATCGCGCCGATTTCCGGCGCGGTCGCAGCGACGCTGGTAATCACGGTCGGCTGGATGCTGGGTTGGCCCGCGGTTCAGGTCGCGCCGAGTGTCCCGCAAATCAATGCGTCCGCGATCGACGATCTCACCGCGCGCGTCGCCGGCCTCGAGCAGAAGACCGGCAAGCAGGTCACGGATGCCGCCGCTGCCGCGCGCACCGACGCGCTGGAAAAATCGCTGATCGCGTTGCGCGGCGATCTCGCGAGCCTTCGCTCGCAATCGGAGAAGCTGGCGGCCGAAGCCAACAACGCGAAATCTGCTTCCGGCGAATCCGTCGCCGCGCCGGACCTGTCCGCGCTCAACGAGCGCATCAGCCAGCTCGAGCGCTCAAGCCGCAATCAAAGCGCGGAGATAGCGCGCGCAGGCGAGAAGATCGCGGAAAACAAGCCTGCGGACGATATGCCGCTGCGCCGCGTGGTCGCCGCCGCCCTGCTCGATGTCGCGGTTCAGCAGGGCCATCCCTTTCCGGCGTTGCTCACGACCGCGAAATCGCTTAGCCCCAATCCGGACGCGCTGAAGCCGCTCGAGGCTTTTG